>JAENVV010000009.1 GCA_016650365.1 Acidimicrobiia bacterium | reverse complement strand
CTTTCGGGTGTACGAACCCCGGGTTGAACCCTGGGTTCCAGCGTTCAGCCGGCATCGTTCTCGGGGCTCCAGCGCCCGCTTTCGGGTGTACGAACCCCGGGTTGAACCCTGGGTTCCAGCGTTCATGGCGGGTGGTTCGTAGGAATTAACCGAGAGCCGGACCCATCGGGTCCGGCTCTCTATCTATTGCTGGGAGGTCGGGGGTTAGCCGTTGGTCGTCTCAGCAGCTTCGTTGGCATCGTCTGCGTCGGCTACGCCGTCACCGTTGTTGCCCGTTTCTTCGCCTTCGAATTCGTGGTTGACACCGTCGATGGCTTCGTCGGAAACTGACTCGGTTTCAGTCGAATCAGACTCGGTTTTGATCGACTCCACCTCGTTGGCTTCGTTTACGTCGGCTACGCCGTCGCCATTGTTACCAATCTCTTCTCCGTCGAATTGGTGATCGATGCCGTCAGCTTCGTCGCCCGGGGTCTCGACCTCGGCCGTGGTTTCGGTCGAGTCCGTCACCGCGGGAGCCTTCGTCACCGATACGGTGGCGGGAGTCGCCGGAGCAGGGGTGCTGGCCGAAGCAACAGCAGCCATCGAAGCCACTGCCAGGCCGATGGCGGCGGCGAGTGAGTAGATGCGTTTTCTGGTCTTTGGAACAGTTTTCATCAAAGATTCTCCTGGTCTAGGGTCCGGTCAGTGTCAACCGGTATGAGAGCATCATGCCTTTTGGTACCTGTGAGGAGCCTGAGAGAACCTGAGATCTCGCTGAGAGCTCCGGCCGTCGTGAGCGCGGCGACGGCTATTTGGCGGTGGCTCGATCCAACACACTGAGCACCTGCCTCACGACGATTTCCGGGTGGGACAAAATGATCCCGGTAGAACCGGTTCCCAGGGCCGTCATCGATCGCGAATCGCTAGATAGGGTCCTATAGAAGGCCAGACCTTCTTGCCAATACTCGTTGATCGAGCTGGCGATTTCGGTGCCGGCGAATGCCGTGAACCGGTCCGAGAGGTACGTTGCGTCGGGGTCCTGGCCGATCACGACTAGAGGTACGGTGCCGAAGCCTTTTAGAGACTTGGACACATCGATTGGTAGGTCGAGCCATGGTGCGTGGCCCCCTTCGACGCCGATCTCCGATAACCGCGAGTCATAGAAGGTTTGGAACCCAAGTGGGGTCGGGTCGACCAGAACGACGCCGACGATGTCGGATCGCCCGCTCGCAAATAAGCGGACGGTGTGTACACCGTCTCCAGAGGCGACCAGAAGGTAGGGACCAGCGATGCCCTGGCCGGCGAGGTCTCTTGCTAGGTCGGCGGAGCGCTGTTCGGGACCAGGATCGCCGTCGAGGTAGCCATCTGCGCACACCCGGTACCCATCCTCCGAAATGAGCGCTTGAACGAGGGACCACGATCCGTAGTTCATCCAGGCCTCCGGCTCCAGGATGACCGTAGGACTTGCTGTCGTGGTTGGATCTCCGCCGGTGCAGACGAGGTGGTGGCCATTGGTGCCACCGTATGTAATGGGCTCGACCGTTTCGATGAGATCGGCCGTGATGTCCAGGCGGAGGAGGGAACCCGGTTGATACAGAGCTACCCATAGAGCCCCATCGGCGATCAGAATGCCTCCAGGTTTTCCTGGCAACGGGTACCGCAGGACATCGCCGCTCGTTGGATCCACCCGGACAAGCAGGTTGTCGAACCGTGAGGTCATCCAGAGGTAGCCACCATATTCGGTCGCACCCCATGGTTCGGTGGCAACGGGGAGGGGTTGCAGTGACGAGGTTTCCAGCTCGAAACGGACAACGGCGGTCGGCCTGGAACCAGCTAGCGTCAGCCACAGATACCCGGCTGCTTCGGTCACCTCGCGGATGTCCGCCCCGGTTGGTGTGACGACGCCATCTGTTGGAATGACTACTTCCCCGACTACTCCATCGGTCGACAAACTCGAGATGAGATTGGTGGTTGGATCGTTCACCCACAGGAAACCGAAGCCGGTGCCTTTGACCTGGCCGGGTTGGGTTGAAAGAGTCACGCCGTCGGCGGAGATCTGAAGGAGCTCGGATCGGTCGGTACTCACCCAAAGGCTGCCGTCGAACCAGGCATCCCCCGCCGGCAGCCCTCCGAGCGGAATGGCCATGTCAACCGAACCGCTGGTCGGATCGAACCGGAGTACTTCGCCACCGTTGTCATAGCTCATCAGCCAGAGGTGGCCGGCAGCCGACTGGACCCCCTCGACATGAGCGCCGATCTCGTAGATCGCCAGGACTTCACCGGAACGGGCTGAAATCTTCTGGAGCTTGTTCTGCAAGGCGGTGACAATCCAGATGGTGTCGCCATCGACAGCACCGGTCTGCACCCCCCCGGAAGCCAACGGCACTGTGCGTTCGACGCCTGGAAGCTCGAGAAATCCGTTTCCGCTCAGTATTAGGTCACCTGGGTCGTCGAGGAGGAATGCTGGAATGGCAACGGCGATGACTATCACGGCGAATCCGGCCAGAGCCAGCCGCCAGGGACGTCTGGCGTGTGGCGAAGCAGGCGTGGGTCGTGCCGATCCGCCAATCCGATCGTCGACCATCGCCCGGAGCCGTGACCTGTCGGTGGTCAATCCTGCAGCAGGATCGCTCAAATCCATAAGGTCCGTCATGTCGAGGCCTCCTCGGCTTCCTGTTGGGCTGATGAATCGCTCAGCCGATCGAAGCGTGTCCGGAGCCGGGTTCGCGCCCGGTGGAGTCGCTGGTCGACGGCGTTCTCGTTGATCCCGAGCACGTGGGCGATTTCAGATCTCGTAAGTCCGTCCCATGACCAGAGTCGCAGGAGTTCTTGGTCTGCCATTCCGAGGCCAGATAGGGCGCGGTAGAGGCACCGAACTTGCTGGTTTGGAGCGGATTCGAACAATGGGTGAGAAGCCAATCCCGCCGTGTCAGATTTCAGGCGATCGGACAAACTTCTCTGACGGCGTCTAGTGCGGTACTTATTTCCTATGACCCGGTAAGCAACCGCAAATAGCCACGCCCGCCCAGCCTCGCCGGCAGGAATTTCGTGGAACCGACGCCAGGCAACCGCAAAGACGTCGGCGGCAGCATCCTCCGCATCTGCGGACCCCAATCGCCGAACGCAGTATCGGAAGATAGCGACGTAGTTGGCCTCAAAAAGGTTGTCGAAACGATCCTGTGGATCGGTTGAGTTGTCCACCACTGGGCCTGTCGCCACGTCCACCTTCTTGCAATGCTACGTGTCCGCCAGAGGCCGAATGCTTACATGCGTCTTCGTGGGGCTGGAGCGCCCATTTTCGGGTGTACGAACCCTGGGTTCCAGCACTCATGCCGCGGTACCGTTCCGAGGGCTGGAGCACCCATTTTCGGGTGTACGAACCCTGGGTTCCAGCACTCGTGCCGCGGTACCGTTCCGAGGGCTGGAGAACCCGTTTTCGGGCGTACGAACCCTGGGTTGAACCCTGGGTTCCAGCACTCGTGAGTCGCCGCTTAGCCCTTGACCGTGATCGATGCCGTCATGTTGGGATGGATTGCACAATGGTATGGAAACGTGCCTGGCGTCTCGAAGGTGAACGAGAATGTCCCATCGGTTGTGATGTTGTCAGAGGCGAACTGTCCGTCGTCGGCGGTGACCGTATGGAGCGACCCCTGAGCATTTGTCCAGGTCACGGTTGAGCCGGAAGTAATCTCGAGCGTGGCAGGCATGAAGGCGAAGTTGTCGATCGCGACGCTCGCCGCTCCCGGGTTGCTGCTGGTGTTTGAATCGGTTGGCTCGCCGCTTCCCGAAGAACAGCTGGATATCACCAGGACGAGAAGCATGAGCATTGTGAGTCTTCGATAGGTGGGCATGAGGTGTCTTCCTCCAAGAAACGTGCTGAGCTGATGCTAGGAAGCTTCGCTCCGCACTGCTGCAACTTTCAGGGAGATTCGACCACGGTCGGGAGTAGCGATCTTGGTGGCTCAGTTGTCTTGGTCACTACCGCTACGCCCGACCGAATCGAGTTCGAGTCCGACTTCCATGAACCACGGTTGTAGAGCCGGGTAGAGCCGTTGGTATCGACCATGTAGCTCGTGGTAGCGGTCGACGTCTGACCCGGGCGCTGTCACGTCACCGATGGTGACCCACGCCGTGGCGACTGCATCTACGTCGGCGTGCCACCCGGCCGATACGGCTGCCAACATGGCTGCGCCAAAGGCGGCGCCTTCCGGAGTGGTGACCGTGGCGATCTCCGCGCCGAGAACATCGGCGAGGATCTGGCGCCACAAACTGCTGCGGATCCCGCCGCCCGAGGCGCGGATCTGGTCAGGGTGCTGCGCCCCCGAGGCGGTCATGAGGTCGAGAATATCTTTGAGTCCGAATGCGACCCCCTCCAATACCGCCCGGGTCAGATGATCCAGGTTGTGGCGAAGTGAGAGCCCCACAAATGCCCCTCGGGCCAGTGGATCCGGATGGGGGGTCCGCTCGCCAGTCAGGTAGGGGAGGAAGGTCAAACCCTCTGCTCCAGGACCAATCGAAGCGGCGGCCCCGGTGAGCTCGTCGTACTCTCGGCCCGGGGCAAATGTATCTCGAAACCAACGGAAGCTCCCGGCCGCCGACAGCATGACCCCCATCAGGTGCCATCGGTCGGGAATGGCATGAGGGAAGGCATGGAGCCGACCTTCCGGGTCGTACCGGGGTTGTTCGGTTGATACGAACACGACTCCTGAGGTCCCGAGCGATAGGGCGAATACCCCTTGGCCTACGGCACCGGTGCCGACCGCGTTGGCCGCCTGATCGCCCGCCCCGGCAACCACTGGCGTGCCGGCTGCCAGTCCGGTGGCTACCGCGGCGGCCGCCGTAATGACTCCGGTGGCGACTGGGCCTTCGTGCGTGGGAGGTAGGAGAGCCGGGTCGATTTCCAACGCGTCGAGAATCTCTGGGGACCAGTCCCGGCGAGTCAAGTCCATGAGGAGGGTGCCACCCGCCCCGGCCTTGTCCGTGGCATAGAGTTCCGTTAGCCGGAAACGGACGTAGTCCTTGGGGAGCAGCATCTGAGCGATCCGGCCGTAGAGGTCGGGTTCGTTGTTGCGCACCCACTGAATCTTGGGAGCCGTTAATCCGGCAACTGCATCGTTACCGGTAATGGCGATGAGACGTTCTCGACCGATTCGATGGCGGATCTCATCGCATTCGGCGCTGGTTCGCTGGTCGTTCCAGAGGATGGCCGGTCGGAGCACCTTGTGGTTGGAGTCGAGCAGTACCAGCCCATGCATTTGTCCGGTGAGCCCGACTGCAATTACGTCCTCACTGGTCGCTCCCGCGATGCTCATCGCCCCTTGGATGGCGGTTCGAGCGGCCTCCCACCACACCTCGGGTTCTTGCTCGCTCCATAGCGGCTGAGGCATTTGCAACTCGTATTCGCCAACAGCGGTCGCGGCGACCCCTCCGTCTTCATCGACCAGCACGGCCTTGGTCGCCGTCGTCGACACGTCGATACCAAGTACATAGCTCATGAGTAGATACTCATTGCTTGCGGTTCATTCGTCCATCCTCAATTCGTCCGCACTCGCGCGTCTGCTGGCAGGTTCGTGGTTGGTCGTGGGGCGCCGGAGCGGTCGTGGGGTTATCCTATGGGGTCACCTATGTGGACCGAATGACCTCAATGTCTGAACCCTTTTTCGCTGAAATCACCGAACCGATCCGGTTTGCCGGCGTTGACAGTACCGACCCTCTTGCCTTCCGATGGTACGACGCAGGGCGTGTGGTGGCGGGTCGAACGATGGCCGAGCATCTTCGTTTTGCGGTGGCCTACTGGCACAGTTTCAACTGGGATGGGTTCGACATTTTTGGATCCGGAACTCTGGACCGGCCCTGGCTAGGCCAAGCTTCCGATCCGCTCGATGCGGCCAAGGCGAAAATGTCAGCTGCTTTTGAGTTCTTTGAAAAACTCGGGGTTCCGTTCTTCTGTTTCCACGACCGCGACATTGCTCCGGAAGGGGCCAGCTTCAAAGAGTCAGCTACGTCATTCGACATGATGGTCGACGAAGCCGAGGCCCACATGGCCCGAACCGGAACCAAACTGCTGTGGGGGACGGCCAACCTGTTCACACATCCGCGCTATCAGGCCGGGGCGGCCACCAATCCCGACCCCGAGGTTTTCGCATACGCCGCAGCCCAAGTTGCTCACTGCCTGGAAGCAACGCACCGGCTTGGCGGCGCCAACTATGTCCTATGGGGTGGCCGGGAGGGGTACGAAACGCTCCTGAACACCGATTTGAAGCGTGAGCTTGACCAGTTGGGTCGGTTCCTCACGTTGGTGGTTGAGCATAAGCACAAAATCGGTTTCGAGGGAGCAATCCTCCTGGAGCCGAAACCGTACGAGCCGACCAAACACCAATATGACTTTGATACGGCCGCAGTTCACGCCTTCCTGCAGAAATACCACCTGGAGGATGAGATCAAGGTCAATATCGAAGTGAACCACGCCACGCTCTCGGGTCACGACTTCGCCCATGAGGTTGCGACAGCGTTCGCGGGCGGGATCTTCGGGAGTATCGACGCCAATGCCGGCGACGATCGACTGGGATGGGATGTGGATCGTTTCCCGGTTTCGGTCGAGCAGATGACCCTTGGAATGTATGAGATTCTCAGAGGGGGTGGGTTCACGACCGGTGGTCTGAATTTTGACGCCAAGCTGCGTCGCCAATCAATCGATCGCACGGACCTCTTTCATGCCCACATTGGCGGGATGGACACCATGGCTCATGCCCTGGTCGTGGCCGCCGCGATGTTGGAAGACAGCGCCCTCGAAGATGTTCGGTCCAAGCGATATGCAGGGTGGGAATCCGACCTTGGTATCCGGATCATGAGCGGCCAAGAATCGCTCGGAGCGTTGCACGAACGGAGCCTTCGCACAGGCGAACCGACCAGACGTTGCGGTGGC
This sequence comes from Acidimicrobiia bacterium, assembly GCA_016650365.1. Lineage (NCBI taxonomy): Bacteria > Bacillati > Actinomycetota > Acidimicrobiia > Acidimicrobiia bacterium. The sequence continues at coordinate 6,694 of JAENVV010000009.1, read as the reverse complement.
CAGGAGGCCTTGGAGAACCTGGTCGCCCGGTATATCGACCAGGCCCGCTGAAATGGACGGGAATCCGGTTATTGAGATGCTTGGCCGACGACTTCGATTGGCAGTGATCGGAGGAGGTCCGGGGAGCTTCATCGGAGCCATGCACCGATCGGCTGCTCGACTCGACGATCGGTATGAGCTGGTCGCGGCGGTGTTGTCGTCGGACTCGGGACGATCGAAGAAGGCGGCCGGTGCGCTTGGGGTGGAATCCGACCGCTCCTACGACAATGCTGAGACTTTGATCGCGGCGGAAGCGGTGCGTAGCGATGGGGCTGATGTCGTGGCGATCATGACACCTAACGACACCCATCACCCATACGCGCTGGCGGCCCTCAGTGCCGGATTCGACGTGATTGTCGATAAGCCGGTCGCCAATACCCTGGCCGAGGCCTTGGAAGTACTTGAACTGGTTGAATCGATGGGTCTGGTGTTGTGTCTCACGCACAACTACACGGGATATCCGATGGTGCGTCAGGCCAAAGCCATGGTTGATGAAGGACAGCTGGGCGTTATCCGGCTGGTGCAGGTCGAGTACGTACAGGGCGGCAGGGCCGATGAGAACGACCCTGAGCCTGGCGCCGGATTACCGTGGCGATACGACCCGGCCCGAGGCGGCCCATCCCTGGTGTTGGGTGACATCGGGACGCATGCCCACAATCTCGTTCGGTTCATAACCGGGCTCGAAGTCAGCGAACTGGCAGCCGAGGTCGGGACGATTGTGCCGAATCGACTTGTGCACGATTATGCCGGGGTGCTCTTGCGCTTTGACAATGGCGCCCGCGGTAATTTCTGGGTTACCCAGGCGGCCGCCGGAGTGGAGAATTGTCTTCGGATCCGGGTCTCCGGGACAAAAGGAACACTGGAATGGATGCAGGAGCAACCGACTGTTCTGGTCTTTCGGCCGATTGACCGGCCGGTGGAGATTCGTACGCCGAATGGCCCGGGCACCCTGCCGCTGTCGGCCCGAGCCAGCCGGATTGTGGCCGGTCACCCGGAAGGGTTTCATGAAGGGTTCGCCAATATTTACTCAGACGCAGCCGAGGTGATCGCGGCCAGGCGAAGCGGTCGCGAGCCCGATCCGCTGGCGACGCATTTCCCGACTGCGGCTGATGGGGTCGCAGGGTTGCGATTCGTGGAAGCAGCCATTACATCAAGCAACCGCGGGGGTGCGTGGACAACGAGTAGCGTCGAACGATGAGAGATCGACCGCAATGAACAAGGTCCGGTGGGGTGTCATCAGTACCGCCAACATTGGTATGTCGAAAGTCACCCCTGCCATCCAGAAGGCGACCAACTGCGAGGTGGTCGCCATCGCCTCACGCGACAGTGAAAAGGCCCGGGTGGCGGCCGACCAACTCGGGATCCCGACTGCCTACGGATCCTATGAGGAGCTCCTTGCCGACTCGAACGTCGATGCCGTCTACATCCCCCTCCCGAATGATCTACACGCCGAATGGACCATCAAAGCGGCCGAAGCAGGCAAGCACGTCCTGTGTGAAAAGCCGCTCGCAGTTTCGGCGTCGCAAGCGGCCTCCATGGCCGCCGCTTGTGACCGCGCCGGTGTGAAACTCGTCGAAGCTTTCATGTATCGACACCATCCGAGTTGGGTCGAAGCGGTTCGGCTGGTCAAAACCGGCGCGATTGGCGAGTTACAGGTCGTCCAGAGCTGGTTCAGTTACTTCAACGACGATCCGTCGGATATTCGAAACTCAACCGCCAATCATGGCGGGGCCCTCATGGACATTGGCTGTTACAACATCAACGTCTCCCGGATGTTGTTCGAGGGCGAGCCCGTCCGAATCGATAGTGTCGTTCGACGCGACCCCGCCATGGGTATCGACATCGTGACTTCTGGACTGCTTGAGTTTGAGGGAGGTGGCCAGGCGACGTTTACTTGTTCGTCGAGGGCTGAGGACGACCAAGGAGTCCACATCGTGGGAACCGCCGGCCGAATCGAGATTGAGATACCGTTCAACATCCCACCCGACCGGATGACCCGTATCAGGGTGATATCGGGAGGAAATCCACCGGTCGAACCGGCTGTTGCCCTGGTCACGTTCCCACCTGCCGACCAATACACCATTCAGGCCGAGCTGTTTGCACAGTCGGTGCTGGACGATACGCCGGTGGCGGTCGGCGTCGAGGATGCCATTGCCAATATGTTGGTGATCGAGGCGATCCTTCAAAGCGGTTAGGCGAGTCCCTAACGTCCGGCCATCATGCCCATTCGCGGCGGCGGGCCAGGCGGAGCAGCCAGGCCCCGACTGGCAATGGCAACCAGAAGGTTGCAACGCGAAACGACAAGACCGCTGCCACGGCTTCTCCGGCGGGGACGCCGAGCCGGGTGATCCCCGCCACGAGAGCGGCTTCCATGGCACCGAGGCCGCCGGGGGTGGGACTGATCGACGCCACGGTTGCCGAGACCATGTAGACCACAAGCAATCCAATCGGCGGACCGAAACTCCGAAGGCGGCCAGTGCCGCGAGCAATGCCAACGTGTACGCAACGTTTTGGGCGACCGCCCCGAGGGCCATTGCTCCTGACCGGCGTGGATCCCTCAGTACTCCCGGCACCTGCCGGAGGATGGCGAGAACCGGGTCGAGGAGGTGTCGACGGCTCCTCACCACCCACACGAAGACGCCGATCGCCACGGCGGCAAGAGCGGTGAGGTCGACCGCGACACGTCCCGATGGGGCTGGAATCGACGGCAGATTCAACGTCGGCAGGAATGGAGTCATGACAATGATTAGGGCGACGTGGGATGTGGCGGTGATAAGCATGTTGAGTCCGGTTGCTGCGGCCGCTTCGTCGTGGCCAGTGCCCGCCTTTTGCAGCGAAGATCGGGTACGGCGATCCACCCCAATCCGCCCGGCGTGATCGCCGATGCGAAACCGGCTGCAGCTTGCGTGGTTATGGCCGGCAGCCAGTTGGGCGGAGAGGAAGTCGACGATCGGACCGTGAAGGCTCCGGCCACAAAGACCAGACCGCTACAAGCAACAGTGATGAGCAGAAACGGCCATCGACCCGAACGTAACGCTTCGAGGCCCCGTTGTAATTGGTCCAATTGGGGCAAGAGAATGTGGACCTCGAACCCCAGCACCAGGATCATCAGGATCGGCTTGATCGTCCGCGTGAGCGAGAATGGACGATCCGAGTTGTCGAGGTTTGGGTCGGCGGTGGTGAACTCGTTGGACCCAGGATGGTCGGTCATTTGCGAGGACCTTAGCTCGGCGATAACCCTTGCCTGATCTGTCATTGAGACATTCGGTTCGAATCGGTCCCCGGGTAGGACCCGGTTGCGCGACTGGCCAGCAGCGTGAGCCCACCCCGCGAGGTGGCTTCATATCGGAGCTGGCCAGTGGAGGCTACGATTCGTCGAGAAACCGGCTGACTCATGGCGGGATGCCGACGCTCGTCGTGATGTCACCCGCAGCCCGCTCGAAGGAATCGCATGAATTTGACGGGGCTTTTTGCTCGCCTGGGGCCGTTTGCGCCTTTGGCTGTTTTTGGACTTGCAGCGGCCGAAAGTGCCGCCTTTGTCGGTTTGGTGATACCGGGGGAGCTCGCCGTGATCCTGGGCGGAGTGGCTGCGGGGACGGCCAGTGCGTCGTTGCCAATCATGATCGGAGCCGCCGTCTCGGGCGCCATCGTTGGCGATTCCATCGGGTATCGGTTGGGAAAGCAGATGGGGGACTCGCTCGAGAACCGTCCCCGGTTGGCCAAGGTGGCTTCCCGTCTGGACGGGGCAACCAGGCTGATAGCCAGACGCGGTTGGTGGGCGCTCGTTCTTGCCCGGTTCGCCTCGGTGCTTCGAGCCGTGGTCCCGTTTGCGGCCGGCATGGGACGGATGCCCTATGGGCGTTTTCTCCTTGGTAACGCCATCGGTGGGATTCTGTGGGGGACCACGTTCACCCTGGTCGGGTACTGGCTGGGGGGTAGTTATCAGGTCGTCGAGAAGTGGATGCGGACGGGCGGCCTGGCGATTGTGGCCCTCGGGTCGGTCGTGGCCGGGATCGTCTGGGTCACCCGGTGGGCGGCGCGGCACGATGAGGCCGTCCGGAATCGCCTGGCTCGGATCGCCGGGCATCGTCCCCTCAGCTACCTGGTGTCAGGAGCTCGTCGTACAAATCGTCCCGCGTTGACGCTCGTCTTGACGGCGGCAGGCATCGTGGCAGCTGTCTGGCTCTTTGGGGGCCTGCTCCAGGACGTGGTCGGGACTGAAGAGTTCTTCTTCTTTGATTTGTTGTCACTGCGTTATCTCAATGACAATCAGATCCCGGTGTTGGTGGAGGCCGCCAAAATCATCAACTGGATCACCTCGATTGCCGTGATGGGGGTTCTGGCAGGTTTGGCGATTGTCGTTCTCATGCGACGGCGGCGATCCATTGCCGCCGTGATTGGGATAGCGGTGGGCGGCCAGTGGGCGGTCGTCGAGATCATCGACTCGCTTGTTCAGCGCACTCCGCCTGCTTTTGCTTCTCTGGCTTCCCGGGTCGACTACGGATTCCCGTCCGAACACGTCGCACTGGTTGCCACCCTCGTTTGTCTGGCTGCCTGGCCATGGACCCGGCCGACCTGGACCCGGACGGTTCGCTCGTTCGGGGCGGCCGGGGTCATCGTTGCACTTACCGGGGCTGCGAGGGTGGTGCTCCTGGTGGAATATCCGAGTGACGTCATCGCGGCGGCGGCTGTAGCCGTCGCCTGGACATTGCTGGTTTGTATCGTCTTCGATCCAAATCGTTCGTCTCAGTCGGATCCCTTGCCGAGCTCGGGGCCGGCTGCGTCCGAGTGACACGGGACCAAATTCGGCTCTGACTTGACTCGTTATGATCGCCGAGATGGAAACACGACCGTGGACATACAACCCAAGCCTCGGTGAATTCATCGACGAGGCGGTCGACTCTGACGTCGACGATGGATGGCTGATCGCCCACCGTGTGACCCCAGAGACAAGATCGGCGTCTCTTCGTGCCGTCTTCCTGGACGGACAGCCCCGCTGGCAGTCGGCGTTTTCTGTGATGCTGTTGCTGGCGGCCGGCATCGCGGCGCTCGGCTTGTCACAAAACAGTGCGGCGACGGTGATCGGCTCGATGATCATCGCACCACTGGGCCAGCCCATTGTTGCTCTCGGCGCAGCACTGGCGATGGTCTGGACTCGCGAAACCCTCAGATTGTTGACCATCATCGGCGCCGGCGCCCTTGCAGTTATCGTCGTTGGGTACCTCATTGGCCTGCTGCTGCCAGTGGCCACCCCGAATGCTCAGATTCTGGCCAGAACCTCGCCCGATCTGCGCGACATGGGAGTTGCCCTCTTCGCCGGCGCAGCAGGCGCCTATGCGTACACGAGGGACGAACTGTCCGGGGTACTGCCTGGCGTGGCCATTTCCGTCGCGCTGGTACCACCGCTGGCGGCGGCTGGCCTGATGCTCGAAGAGGGGCGCTGGGTACTCGCCCAGGGGGCGCTCAGCTTGTTCGCCACGAATCTGGTCGGAATCACGGTGGCGGCCGGTTTCGTCCTGCTCGTGACCGGCTTCGCTCCAACTCCCCGGCTCAAGAATCGGCAACCCGGCGTGCTCGTCAGCGTCTCGTTGGTCCTGGTCGCAGTGGTGGGTATCTCCGTGCCGCTCTCACATCAGTACGCACAGATAGCCGATTCGGCTGCGGTCGTCGGCGATATCCACACAGCGGTGAAGGCCGTCGTTGGCCGTGGCGGACCGGTCGTGGATGACGTTGATATCGTCGGTGACACCGTGACGGTGACCTTATCGGATCCATCAGCCATTGACACCGGATCTGTGGAGCAGGCAGTTCGGTCGGTCATGGGTTCCGGAGTCACCGTAACCATCACCGGCCCTGAACCGCCGACGCCGGGCCGACCCATCCTTCGCCCGAACGGGTCCTAAGATCGTTCAAACTGTCGATTAGGAGCCTCAGGTGGATTGGAAGCTGGAACTGATTGTTGTGCCCTCGGCTGACGTTGACCGCTCAAAAGCGTTCTATATCGACAAGCTCGGGTTTGACCTGCTTGTTGACCACGAAGTCGAGGACTTCAGAGTGGTCCAGCTGGTTCCGCCCGGGTCGGCTTGCGCTATCGCGGTAATGCCCAACGCAGACGCGTCGGGGTCGTTACAGGGACTTCACCTGATCGTTCGAAACATCGGAGCTGCCAGAGCGGAGTTGGTCGGGCGGGGGACCGACGTCAGTGATCTGTTCCACTACGTAGAAGGGAGGCGAGTCGCCGGCCCGGACCCGGACCACACCGACTACGCCACCTTCTTCAGTTTCGAAGACCCGGACGGGAACGGTTGGCTGGTCCAAGAAGTCGGATGGACACCCCTGAAGGACGAAATTTGACGGGGAGGACTTCGAGTCGCCTTACGCCCCCTGAGGTCGGGAGGCGTCCTCGCGGTGGTGATGGGTGGCAAGTTCCTGGTGCGCCTCTGGCTGAATCTCGGATGCAATCGCCACGGCGACCCTGGCCGGTGTGGCGGCTCGGAGGGTAGACGTGCGTTGGCTGTCCTCGATAAGGGCCCGCTCTCCCAGAATCGATCCGGGTCCCACCTCGGCTACGGCCTCTCCATCGACTTCGACGGTGAGAACCCCATCCAGCAATAGGAACAGTTCGCTTCCGGGATCACCCTGGTCGACCAACGTT
>JAENVV010000008.1 GCA_016650365.1 Acidimicrobiia bacterium | reverse complement strand
CGCGGTAGTCAAGACCGACGCCTTCCTCAACCTGAGGACCTGGCAGTCGATGGCCATCCAATTCCCGGAGTTCGGGTTGATGGCCCTGGGAGTGATGCTGACCATGATCACCGGTGGCATCGACCTCTCGGTTGTCGGGATCGCCAACATGACCTCCATCGGTGCCGCCGTGGTGATGCTGAGTCTTGCTCCCCGAGGTGCGGACGCCGCCACCTCCGCAGGGGCGATCGCCCTAGCGATCGTCTCGGCACTGGTCGCCGGCACCGCCGCGGGCGCACTAAACGGTTTCCTCGTCGCCAAGATCAAGATTCCGCCGATCCTGGTGACCCTAGGCACCTTCGAACTGTTCACCGGCATCGCCATCGTGATCACCGGTGGGAAGCCCAAGAGTGGCCTGCCTCCCATGTATGGCCAGACCTTCGCCGGAAAGATGTTCGGAGTGATCCCGGTTCCCTTGGTGGTGTTCGTGATCGCCGCCGCCCTGATCGCGGTCCTCATGAACAACACGGCATTCGGCACCAAGATCCACATGCTCGGCACCAATGCCAAATCTGCGACGTTCAGCGGCCTCAATACCTTCAGCCTCCTCGTGCGCACCTATATGATCTCCGGGCTGTACGCATCCGTCGCCGGCCTGGTCATGCTCGCCAACTACAACTCCGCCAAAGCCGACTACGGCTCCACCTACACCCTTTTGGCCGTCCTCATCGTGGTGCTCGGCGGGGTCAACCCCAACGGTGGCACCGGGCGACTGCTTGGGGTTGTACTGGCCATCGGCATCCTGCAGATCCTCTCCTCCGGACTCAATATGTTCCCCAATATCAGCAACTTCTACCGGCCACTGATCTGGGGCGGGGTCCTGCTGGCTGTGATTACAGCCAACCACTTGTCGGGGAAGCGCTCATCAAGCCGAATCGCCAAAGGAAAAGGACAAGCCCAATGAAGACCGCAAAGGACAAGCATGTCGTCGTCGGAGCCGACTTCGCCGGCTTCCCCCTCAAAGAGGCCGTGAAGAAGCACCTCATCGAGCGCGGCTGGACGGTCGAAGATCTCACCCCGACGATCGAGAAGGCCGACATGTACCACCGGGTCGGATTCCTCGTCGGGTCGAAGATCGCCGAATTCGAGTTCGAGAAGGCCTTGGCCTTCTGTGGGACGGGAATGGGCATCCACATCGCAGCCAGTAAGTGCCCGCACGTCCACGCTGCCCTGGCGGAGACGCTGCCGGCCGCCAAGAGAGCAGCCACAGCCAACAATGCGAACCTGCTCGCGATGGGGGCGTTCTGGACGGCCCCCCGGCTGGCAGAAGCCATGGCGGACGCGTTCCTGGAGAGCTCACTCGGAGACGGTTACGAGGATTGGGACGGCTTCTACGACTACCACAGGATCGGTTACGACGAATGCGAGGAGTTCGACTACGAGGCCTACAAGGCCAACGGCTTCAACGTAGAGAACCCGGCAGAGGCTGAGCTGGGGCCCGAGCCACGCGGACTCGCCTACTAGGGGATCGTGGAGTCAATGGATTTGCGGTTGGGCTGCTGGGAGGATGAGTTCAGGCGATTTGCCGCTTCCTCGAGTTGAACAGATAGGGATGCCAACGATGACCTCGATCGAATTGCGTGCCGATATCACTGGTCAGGACCGCCGGTATCTCTCGGCAACCGTCGACGGAGAGGGCGATCTCGTTCTCTCCGGCCAGGACCTCGGGCCAGGAACCAGCCTGGTGTCCCCGGACGGCGAGTACGAATACTGGATCACCGTGGAGGCGGCTCACATCCCTCTACTGCTTGCCCGGCTGGGAGCACCAGAGCGATCGGACATCCTCGAGGTCCTGGCCTTGACCTGGGCTGGGGAGCGATCCTATGAGCTAGAGCGGATCATTCGGGACGATGACGTTCCACATCGTCTCTCTTCCTATTCGTAGAACTCCCAGTAAAGATCCTTCGCGGCCCGCCTCCATGCTGGCTCAGGCGGGCGGTCCGAAGGCGTGTCGGATTGAGCCTGTTCAGATTATGCATGTTCGCCCACATGATCGGGCCGATGACGTGATCGACCGTCGTAATCGGGTGGCGGTGGTTGTTCCTGTAGATCGCGACGTACACGAAGCTGAGGACGCAGCTAATGACTCGCCGTCAAGACAGTGTTCGACCTGCTTGGAGACCCTGGAGTGCATGGGGAAGCACACCCCTCGGAGAAGTTGTTGTTCTGGGCTGTGCTGTGACTCCGGAATGAGTGAGCTGGCGAGACGTGACGCGTGTGTTCGGGTGTGTAGTCCTGCGACGAGGGGAGACGTCACCGAACAGCTGGCGCTCAACCCCCGGAGCGCGCTTTTGTCGGTCGGGTGTGCAGACCTCCTCCATCGTCCCTTGTCGCAGGGAAGTCCTGGTGGCCAGGGTTCGCTTGTGCGTCTCGCGATCAAGCGAATAGAAACCTTGGGAAGGTCCAATTTCGGGAGAGCCGCGACCGTTTGAGGTTGACCCCGTTTGGTGGACATCCCGATGAGTCCGGCCTGGTGAGAGGGCTGGTCGAGGAAGGATGGCCCTCATGGGGGCGAAACGGAAGTCGTATTCCCCGGCGTATCGGCGTGAGGCAGCACGTTTGGTGATCGACACCGGTCGCAGGATCGTTGAGG
>JAENVV010000007.1 GCA_016650365.1 Acidimicrobiia bacterium | reverse complement strand
CGAAGTTCCTTCTCGTAGGGGCTCGGAAACCGAAATCGCAGACCGACCGGCCCTATCCATCCTGACAGGCGATCGGCCTCCCGTTCAAGCGCGGTCGTCGCTTCGATGCCGACGTCTCGTAATAAACCGACGGCAATGGATTCGCGCCTGTTCGGCACCTAGCCGGCGATGTCATCAAAAGCGATGATCTTGGTGGGATGATGCGGACGACCCAACCACCGACGACTCCGTTTCGGCGGCCAAACTCTTCAGCTGGTCTGCACCCAAGAACTGGCGAACTCTTTCTGGCGGCATTCGAATGGCCATAGGGCCACGATGCCCAGTCCCGGAGCCGAAGCCGTAAAGTGCGCCCAACATGGGCGACCTGCTTCCTATCTTTGTTGACATTTTGTTACCGGTCTTCGCACTGGTCGGGATCGGTCTCGTCGTGGGCGGACGGATGGGCCTCGATCCGGCTCCCCTTGCCAAGGTTGCCTATTATGTCCTTGCCCCCGCCTTTTTCCTCGACCTCCTGCGGCGGGCAGACATCGAGACTGCGGTGGTCACTCAAATGGCAGTCGTCATGGTGGTCACCACGGCAATACTGTCGCTGCTCGGTCTGGTGGCGGGACGACTTTTTCACTGGGGTTACTCGATCACCGCCGCGACGGTTCTGATCGCAGTATTCGGCAATGTCGGCAATTTCGGCATACCAATCGTCGCTTTTGCCTTCGGAGAGGAGGCACTCCCACTCGCCGGAGTCTCGTTTCTCATTATCAACTTCGCCGCATTCATGATCGGAGTGACGGCGGCGACCTGGCGTACTTCCTCACCCGGACGGGCGCTGTTCAGGGCCATCACGACCCCGACGGTCGCCGTGCTCCCTATCGCGCTGGTGCTCAACGTCAACGACATCGGCCTGCCTCTCTTCGCCGATCGGGCGATCGAACTGATGGCCAACGCCATGATCGGGGTCATGTTGGTAACGCTCGGTATTCAGTTGGCCGGCATGGAACGTCCTCGACTGACCACCGGCGTGTGGGTGGCCTCAGGCCTCAGGCTGGTAGCTGCCCCGGCCATTGCGGCGACGGCTTCGACAGTATTCGGTTTGTCCGGCGACCCGGCCGGAGTAACGGTTCTCCAATCAGCGATGCCGGCCGCCGTATTCGCGGCGCTCATAGCCATCGAGCACGACCTGGAACCGGACTTTGTTACCACAGTCGTACTGGTTTCGACCGTGGCCAGCGCCCTTACCCTCGCCGCCACCATCGCCCTCCTTGGGGCTGTCTAGCGCCGGACAAACAACCTCGGACGCAACCGCCTCGGCAGACGCCGACCGAACAGCGTGACGCCATATTGGCGAACGGCCAGGATGTACCCGAGACCGGCCAACGGCAGCATCATCGTGACGACCACCCACCTCGACTCCAGATCGAAACTGCCGAAGCGCAGGAACCCTTGCCAGGCGAGCGCCCAACATCCGATCATCAGCCCCAGGGTCCGAATCGATCGCACGTTCATTTGTCGACGAGTCGCCTCACGGCTCGCTGCGTACCATTGGTTTGTCGCCCGACCGACGCTCCAGCCCAGGGCAGCAAACACGATCCCTGATAGCCAGGGAATCCAACCCACCAGGATCCTCTTTTCGCGGTGTTCATCGCCCGCCCAGCCCGACAACAGTCTTGGCGGCCGCCGACCCCGGAACTCTAATTGCCAACCTCTGCCAAAAGTGACCGAAGCCGCTTAATCTGCTTGACGACCTCCCCGTAGGACCCACCGCCGGGGCTAACACGGTGAAGCACCGACTCGATCGGGTCGAGGCGGGCCACGTCACCTGGCTCGAAAAGCTCGTGAGCGTTGGCAAGGTCGGAAGCCGTGGCTTCCGCGAACGTACGCCCGTCGGATGCCAACGTCAAGAGAAGCCCTCCTACCGCTTCGTGGGCAGTCCGAAACGCCACTCCCCGCCCGACGAGTAGCTCGGCCATGTCAAGGGCCGTCACCTCCGGGTTGGGAGCCGGGGGATGAAAGACCGCCGTCGCCAACATTGCTCCCAGGGTTCGCAAAGACCCGGCCAGGACATCGTCGGCATGAAACACGATTCGTTTGTCCTCCTGAAGGTCACGGTTATAGGTCATCGGGAGGCCCTTCTGAAGGCTCATGATGGCCGCCAGATCACCAATTACCCCGGCCGACCGGCCCCGGACCAGTTCGGCTACGTCCGGGTTCTTCTTTTGAGGCATGGCCGACGATCCCGTCGTAAACGTGTCGGGAAACGAGACCCACCCAAATTCAGCCGTCGTCCAGAGGATGATTTCTTCGGCAAGTCGGGAAAGGTGGACCATGGTTTGGGCACAGACAAAAACGTACTCGGCTACGAAATCGCGCGAGGCGACCGCATCCATGGAGTTCGTGAAGTGCCAACGCCAGCCGAGCAGCCTGGCCGAGGTTGCCGGGTCGAGCGGCAGGCTCGAGCCTCCCGAAGCGCTCGCGCCCAGCGGCGATACCTGGGTTCGGTATATGGCGGCCTGCATTCGCTCGGCGTCGCGCCTGAACATCTCGGCATAGGCGAGGAGATGGTGGGCTAGCGGGACTGCCTGTGCCTGTTGTAGGTGCGTGTAGGACGGAACGACCACGTCGCCGACCCGCTCGGCCTGGTCGACCAACACGGTCGCCATATCGGCGAGATGACGAAGTTGAGCAACACCGGAGCGACCCAGGTACAGCCGTAGGTCTAGGGCGATCTGGTCATTTCTCGATCGGCCGGTATGAACCTTGCGACCAAGGTCCCCAATCTTCTCGATAAGACGCCGCTCGGTTGCGGAGTGGACATCTTCATCCGTTTCGAGAAACAGAAACTCGCCCGCCTCTACCTCTTCGACAAGCTCCAGAATCCCCGCCTGTAGCTGGTCGGCCTCTTCGGCTGTAATGATTTCTTGTTCTCCGAGCATGCCAACGTGTGCCCACGAGCCGCGCAAGTCATCAAAAATCAGTCGATGATCGGCGGTGTCAACCGTATAGGCCCACAACAGTGCATCGGGGCCTTCGGCAAACCCGCCTCCCCATAGAGTCGACATCTACTCCCCTTGACCCAGACGAGCCTCGGCCGAACGACGCAGGCGCAGGGCGTTGAGACGAATGAACCCGGCGGCGTCCGCCTGGTCGTACACGTCATCCTCCTCAAACGTGACCGTTGCCTGGTCATACAGTCGATAATCGGATCGACGTCCCTCGACATACACCCCGCCTTTGTAGAGCCGTAATCGTGCCTCACCAGACACGCGGTGCTGGGTGGTGTCGACGAAGGACTGCAACGCTTCGCGTTCGGGTGAGAACCAGAAACCGTTATACACCATCGCCGCATAGCGAGGTATGAGACTGTCCCGTAGATGCATTACTTCTCGATCAAGCGTAAGGGATTCGACCGCCCGGTGGGCAAAGTGCAAGACCGTTCCACCAGGAGTTTCGTAGACGCCCCGCGACTTCATCCCGACGAACCGATTCTCAACGATATCGACCCGACCAACTCCATGCGCACCGGCCATTTCATTCAGCCGGGTTAGAAGAGCAGCCGGTCCGAGCGCTTCACCGTTTACCGCGACCGGATCACCCTGGTCGTAGGTGACCGTTACGATTTCAGCCTGATCGGGGGCATCCTCGGGGTCCACCGTCATCTTGAACATGCCTTTGGGTGGTCCCACCCACGGATCCTCCAGAACGCCGCCCTCATACGAGATGTGCAGCAGGTTGGCGTCCATCGAGTACGGCTTCTCCTTTGTGACCGGGACCGGGATCCCGCGTGCTTCGGCGTATGCCACGCAGTCGGCTCTGCCGCGTAGTTTCCATTCGCGCCACGGGGCAATAACCTTGATATCCGGCTTCAGCGCATAGGCGGACACCTCGAATCGAACCTGGTCATTGCCTTTTCCGGTCGCCCCGTGAGCGATCCCGTCAGCACCGGTCGCCTCAGCCGCTCGGACAAGCCCTTTGGCAATGACCGGTCGGGCCAGGGCGGTTCCAAGCAGGTAGTGCCCTTCATAAATGGCATTGGCTCGCAAGGCAGGAAACACGTACTCACCAACAAACTCCTCAGTCAGGTCTTCGGCAATGGCCTCGATGGCTCCTGTCGCCATCGCCTTGGCTTTGGCTTCGGCCACCTCTTCGCCTTGCCCGACGTCGGCCGTGTACGCCACGACTTCGACGTCGTACTCCTCTTTCAGCCAGGTGAGAATCACCGAGGTATCAAGCCCCCCGGAATATGCAAGTACTACTTTCTTCATTACCCAGCTCCAATTTGTTCAAGACGGTTCGCCAATCCGATTCCGCCATATTGTTCGTCCGCCACGATCATGAGCGTGTCGTCACCGGCAATGGTGCCCAACACGCCATGCAGTGGCGACGCGTCGATCGCACCTGCGACCACCCCGGCCGCCCCTGGCGACGTTTTGATAACGACCAAATTTGCCGATACCGAGATCGATTCCACAAACTCAACCAGAGCTCGCGCCAGGATGACATACTCCCCGTCGGAGGGTGTCGCGTCGTCAGGTAAAACATATCGCAACCGACCATTCCACCTCGACTTCACCGCTCCCAGCGCATGGAGATCACGAGAAACCGTCGCCTGGGTCACCTCGTGGGACTCGCCTATCAATAAGTCCACAATTTCGCTCTGACTGGAAACGACGTTCTCCATGAGGAGTCTGCGGATCAAGCGGCGCCGCGAAGCAGTATTCATGGTCGCATAACGATACGAGGAGCCACATATCCATACAACATGTCAGCGGACCTCGACCATGGTTCCGATACCCTCGGGTGTAAAGATCTCAAGAAGGACCGCATGTTGAACCCGGCCATCAAGGATGTGGGCCTGGCGCACGCCGGCTTTCATCGCCGAGATACAAGAACGGAGCTTGGGGACCATGCCGGCTGAGGCAGAACCCGAGGCAATCATATCTTCCAGCTCGCTAATCCCTACCCGCGGAAGCAAGGTATCTTCGTCGCCGAGGTCCGAGTAGAGCCCTTCGACGTCGGTAAGGTAGACCAGCTTCTCTGCACTCAGGGCCTCAGCCAGCGCACCGGCGGCCGTGTCGGCGTTCAGGTTGTAGGCGTGGCCATCTTTTCCCCTGGCAAGTGGAGCAACCACAGGAACGATTCCCTGATCCAACATCGCCAGCACGAGCGTCGGGTCCACTGCCTCGATCTCGCCCACAAATCCGAGGCGATCGTCTTTGGGAACGGCAGTGAACAAGCCTCCGTCAATCCCGGTCACCCCGGCCGCGACCGCCCCATGACCGCTGAGCAACCGGACAATATCCGGATTGACCTCGCCGGCCAGAACCGATTGCACCACACGGATCGTGGCCGCGTCTGTGACGCGCAGCCCGTCAACCCACACCGGCTCAACACCTGACTGGCCCATCGCCCTGGTGATTTGGGGTCCGCCACCGTGGACGATCACCGGCCGGATACCGACCAGGCTGAGCAATGTGACATCTCCGGCGAACGAATCTCGCAACTCTTCGCTGGTCATCGCCGACCCACCGTATTTGATGACGACGACCTTCCCTTTGAACGCCCTGATATACGGAGCCGCTTCCATGAGGATCTTGGCTTTGCCCATCGTCGAAGCGATCCGGCTCTTTCGAGCACTGGGCGAGGTGTGTCCGGTTGTCACGAGGGGGCTCCATTGAATT
>JAENVV010000006.1 GCA_016650365.1 Acidimicrobiia bacterium | reverse complement strand
GGTGCCGACCGGTTCCCCGGAGGCCAACACGGCTGCGTTGAAATCGGCCGAACCCAATGCCATGAGAAGACTGCCGACTGTGGTGCCACTGGCAACAATCTCCGCCTTACGAACCGGGATCATGGCATCTCTCACCTGCTGAGTACTTGCCGGATCTATTGCCGAACGATGCAGAACCCCGAGTACGTCACCCCACGGCCCCATCACCGGGACCACCTCATGCTCACCGAACACGACGGTCTCAACTCCTGCCGCCGGAGAAACATATGCCTCTACCCGGTGCATGACCCGATCAACCGGTAGCTCCAGCAGGTCGCTGTCGGTAAAAGGTTGTGCGTACGACGCGCTAGCCGCCCCGAACAGAATCCATCCAATAAACCCGATCCACAGACCATCAAACCCAAGCCATCCGAACAGAACTAACCCGGTCAAGACAATGACCCCACCGAGGACCTGACCCACCCGGGCCGCCACCCTGGTCGCCTGAACCCGGTTACCGGTCGCCTTCCAAACCGCCGACCTAAGCACTCGACCGCCATCAAGAGGGATCCCCGGCAAAAGGTTCGTAACCGCCAACCAGATGTTGATCCACCCGACCCAACGAAGCGTCGGATCCAGAACGGCTGAAGATGTGAGATTCGTTGCGGCGAGAAACAAAACCCCCAACGCGGCCGAAGAGACCGGCCCCGAAGCAGCAATCATAAATTCATCGCCGGGCCGCTTTGCTTCATGGGCCAACTCAGACACCCCACCGAATATCATCAACCGGATGCGCTTGACGGGGACGCCCCGGCGGATCGCCACCACTGAATGGGAGACCTCATGGAGAAGAACCCCCGCCCCGAACATGCAGGCTCCGAACGCACCGGCTAGCCAACCAGCCGGCCCGGCGTCGAGGTTGTTCTGAAGGCTCCAGGTCAGCAAGGCCATGATCACGACCCATGAAGGACCTGCCGTCACCGGAATCCCAAACACTCGACCGAGGTAAATGCCCTTTAACGCCGTACGGCGCTTCGGCAGCGGAGGAGGGTTCTCTCGTACGTATCCTTCGCCGTCATTCATGCCGACAGCCTACGCGGATCGCCTGGCTACCCGGGATCCTCCGTACTTCCGGTCAGCTCATTCCCGGCCGCGACAAATATGATCGCCGGCGTAAGGACTCAGTGCTCCAGACCTCAGGACCAACAAATACCCAAAACCCAGCGTGACCATGGGGAATAGTGAGACTGGCTCCATGGCCGCCCGCCACCCGGCTAGCAAGGTTGTCCTCAACCAGGACGCCAGAAGGGTCGATGGAGTCATAGCAACGCTCGGCGATGCAATTCGACGACAGAGGGTCACATGGCCAAACTTGATCCGCTCTTTCGGGGGCTCCATCAACAAGGTGGGTCGGACCTTCACCTGGTCGCCGGCCAGGTTCCGATCATGCGAATCCACGGCAACCTGGTTCGGGTCAAGTCCGAGCGGCTCAATGACCAGACGGTCAGAGCTTTGCTGCGGGAAATCACGCCGCCGGAGCTCTGGGCGTCCTTCGAGGAGAGCGGTGACGTCGATTTTGGGTACCAGGTGCCCGGTCTGGCCCGCTTCCGGGCCAACCTCTTTGTACAAAAAAGCGGAGCAGCGGCCGTGTTCCGTCTCATCCCCGAAGACATCCTCACCTGTGAGCAGCTGAATCTTCCGCGCCAGGTGACAAACCTGGCCCAACTCCACAAGGGCCTCGTACTCGTTACCGGCCCAACTGGATCTGGCAAGTCCACCACGTTGGCGGCCATCATCGACGAGGCGAACAAGACCAGAAATGATCACATCCTGACGATCGAGGACCCGGTCGAATTTGTCCACAAGAGCCGGATGGCTCTCGTGAACCATCGGGAGGTCGGCAGCCATACACGTTCGTTCTCAGCCGCACTCAGGGCGGCGCTGCGCGAAGACCCGGACATCATCCTGGTTGGCGAAATGCGCGACCTGGAAACCATTCGCCTTGCCATCGAGGCCGCCGCCACCGGCCACCTGGTCTTCGGTACGCTTCACACCAACAACGCGGCCAAGACGGTCGATCGGATCATCGAGGTGTTTCCCGCCGATGAGCAGGAACAGATACGCTCAACATTGGCAGACTCGCTCAAGGCCGTCGTTGCACAAACGCTGTTTCGGACCGTCGATACCCCGGGCCGGGTAGCCGCTCTCGAGATCATGATCGGCACCCCGGCGATCGCCAACCTGATCCGCGAAGGAAAGACCTTCCAGATTCCCTCGTTGATGCAAACCGGGCGGTCAGGAGGAATGCAAACACTCGACCACGCCATTCTTGAGCTTCTGACGGCCAAGCGTATCGACCCGGAAACCGCTTTCGAACGTGCCATTAACACCGAGCTCATCCTTCCGTTCTTGCCTCCCGACCATCCAGCCAAACAGGCATGAACGACTACCGGGTCGCCAAGCTTGAAACCCCCGCTTCCCTGTACCTGACCAATTCCACCGTCGTTCGCGGCACAGTGTTCCTTGCAGAGTTCTCAGCCACGCACAGTGGCCATGAGACCGTGTTGGATCTGATGCGTTCATCAAGCCCCATGCTGCCAATGCACGATCAGGCCGGTCGGTTCTTCCTCGTCGGTCGCCATCACATCGTCGGCACCGAAGTTTTGGCAACCTCCGCCGGTGCCAAGAACCTGGTCAGCAGCGTGCCCGCCCGGATCGAGACCACCGGCGGTCATATCTTCCAAGGCCAGCTGCGCATTCCGGCCGGAATGGGTGACCGAATCTCAGATGCCCTCAACGGCGATTTCGACTGGCACGCTCTCCAGACCGGTTCGGTCATCACGTGGCTGAGCCGGCAACACATCATCAAAGCGCACACAGACAGCTAGCGAATCATGCCAGCTCAGAGCAACCGCTTTGCGTGGCCTCCAGGGCTAGGGTTGGTGCCCATGGAGGCTTTACACGTCAAAAAACAACCGGTGCCTGCCACGCTGTATCTCGTCAACGGGGCGGTGGACGCAGCAACGATTTTCCTGGCTCACCAATCGATTCATCGGAGCGGGGCTGAGACAATCGGCGAACTGCTGACCGACGACGGCGAGCCGATGCTCCCATTCAAGAGATCCGCGCAGAAAGATTTCAGCTGATCGGCAAAGCGGCGGTGTCGGCCATCCGGGCCGTGTCCGGCGCCGACCCCGTTGGTTACTACGGGCGGGCCCACGCCCTGATCGAACTGGTGGGCGGACATCGATTTGATGGACAACTCCTGTTTGAGGAGGGGCGGGGAAAACGGATATCGGATGCCATCAAGGAACCCTGGATTCGACTGGAAACTCGAGCCGGCCTGGTTTGGGCGAACTGAACCCACATCTTGCGGATCGAAACCCGCTGATTACTTCTTGGCGGCCTCGTAGTAGGGGTCAGTGCCGGAAGCATGATCCGTCACGTCCTCCACCGCCAGCAACTCGGGAATCGCATCCTTAAGGATCCGCTCAATCCCCTGCTTGAGCGTTACAGATGCCATGCCACAGCCCTGACAGCCGCCCATCAGCTCGAGATACGCGGTCCGGTCATCGACAGAAACGAGACGAGCCGCTCCCCCGTGTCCGGCGATGGAAGGATTGACCTGACGCTCGAGCACTTGCTGGACCTTGTCGGCGAGCGGGCCAACCAAATCCCCCGGGATGCCTGCCCCGCTCATCAACGGCGTGGATGGCTGGTTGGGGTTATCAATCGCCAATGCCGGGTTGGCCGGGTCAGATCCGAGCGACAGCACGGCGCCGTCGAGGTTGACGACATCTTTCTTCGGAATAAGAACCGACAGCAGTCCGTAGGTGTAGCTCTCATCGGTTTCTTTTTGGTCCGAAACCGGCATGAAGCTCAGCTCGTAGACAAACTGTGGGCCTTTGATACCGGTAATCTCGATAAATAGGGCAAGTTCGTGTTCGGACTCTTCGCCATCGCGAATCTCGATAATCTTGCCGACAGCATCATCGGTTATCGAAAGCGGTTGAGTACTCAAGGGATCTCCACTGTGCGCGAAACGCTATGTTACTTCAGTTTTGGCTGTCATCGCACAAACCGGCAAATATGGAGACGTGCAACGCGTCGCGATCATCCTTCCCTCAGAGACGTATCGGGCCACAGCTTTCATCGAAGCTGCCGGCGACCTTGGAGTTCGACTCACGGTCGTGTCGGAGCGCCGCCAGTTACTTCTTGACGACGCCGACTTTCTTCTCGTCGATCTTGGCAATCCGATTCAAGCGGCGGCCGTCATCGTCGAACGGCATGCCACCACCCCATTCGCAGCGATCGTGCCAGTCGACGATCAAAGCATGCTGGTGGCTGCCTACGCCGCCCACGACCTCAAACTCGCGCATAACCATCCTGCGGCAGTCGCCATCACGAGGGAGAAGGCCATGTTACGTCGGGCGTTGCGCGGCAAGGTGGCCCAGCCGCCCTTCGTCGTCGTCGAACGGTCGGCAGATCCGGCTCAGGCGGCTTCCGCATTGACCATGCCACTGGTCATCAAACCCCTGAGTTTGGCGGCTTCTCAGGGGGTCATCCGGATCAACTCACCGCAAGAAGCACCAGAAGCGGTGGATCGAATCCGACGAATCCTGGCGTGCGCAGGCCGCAACCCCAACGAACCACTGCTCTTTGAACGGTTCGTGCCCGGCCAGGAAGTAGCGGTCGAAGGCGTGCTCGTCGGCGGTCGCCTGAAGATACTTGCGGTCCTGGACAAGCCCGATCCGCTTGACGGGCCGTTCTTCGAGGAGTCCCTGTACATAACCCCCTCCCGGCACCATCCAGAAATACTTACCGAGGTGGCCGCCACCACCCAGAGAGCGATTGATGCGATCGGTCTAACCGAAGGCCCGATCCATGCCGAGCTCCGTATCGATGGATCCTTCGTTCGAGTCATTGAAATAGCTGCCCGACCAATCGGTGGCCTGTGCGGTCAAGCCCTGCAATTTGGCCTCCTCGGGACCAGCCTCGAAACCATGCTGCTCCGGGCAGCCCTCGGTATGAGAATTCCCGAGATTCGCCCATATCACGCCGCCTCCGGAGTGATGATGCTGCCTACCGCCACGACTGGCTTTTTCCGGGGAGTCCACGGGACGCAAGCCGCGCTGAAGGTCCCGGGCATAACCAAGCTTACGATCAGCATTCCCGTGGGCGAACGGGTCGAGGCATGGCCGGAAGGCAACCGCTACCTCGGGTTCCTATTCGCCACGGCCGACCGCCCTGAACACGTCGAACGCGCCTTGCGGAGTGCCTTCGAAAAGCTCACGATCGAGATCGACGAGGTCCCCAGCGAATCCGCTTAGGCGGATGCAGCTGCACACTTGAGCGATCGGAAACCCAGGGCGCATACGGCGCCATAATCAGTTCGGCAATCTCCAAGAGCACCGCCTCATAGTTGACCCGCCAACCCGAAAAGTCCCTCCACGCCTGCTGGCGGTCATCGACCACCGCGATTCCATCTTCGGCCAGCACGTCGAGCGCCTCATCGAATTCGGCGAACGTCAGGGCAATCGGGTCGCCGTACTGGGGGTCAGGGTCGTAGACGATCCCGAATACATCTGCGATCCGTCGCAGTGTTATGAACCCGGCCCGGATCACCACCGGTCCTGCCGGGCTGGGCTCACGAACCAACGATGTCTGTGCGAGCGCGGCCGCGTCGAGTGCAACACCGGCGGCCGTTATCCACGAAAGGTCCATCTGTGGGGATCGGAGAAAATTCAACGCCGGGAATGTCGTATGGGCTTCCTGCACTTCGGCAAACCACTGCTCCCAGGCCGCCCACTCCTGATCCAAATGGTCGATCCATCCGATCCGATGAAATCGGAGGAGAAACTGGGTGGCACTTGGCGGAGTTCCACCGCGCACTTCCATCAGGGTGACCATGGCTTCCCGCCGAGCAAACGAGGAGTAGATCGACGGTAGGAAGGTGATGAGCAACGCCACCAAACCCAATCCCAGGATGGCTTCAGAAAAAGCCACGACGTGCTCAAGGTTCGTCTCAACCGGGGCGAATCCAAGGGTCAGAAGGCTCGAACCAGAAACGCGGAATGCCTCGGTCCAGGTTGTCGCCCCGATCGCCTTGAACATCGCGGTGTAGCCCGTTCCGACCACAATGACCCACACCACCGGCAGCAGTACCAACGTGATCGGCGCAAACAACGCCATGACCCGATCACGGGCCTCAAAGGACCGTCGTTCGTTGGCGAGTAGACGGAAGAACTTGCCGGAAGCTCCGAACAGCATCCCGGTGAGCCACGATTGGGCGGCTCGCGCCAAAACGACGGTCCGGACTGCCGAGATGAGCGTGGCGGCCACCAATACGAGACCGAGCGAGAAGAGCACAACGGATCCAGCAACAGCCATCCGCCGATCCTAGGCAGCTATCGTGTCGCCGTATGCTGCAGGAACGTTCAAGTGGAGTGTTACTCCATCCCACCTCCCTACCGGGGCCCGACGGAATCGGAGATCTCGGACCGGCCGCATCCGCGTGGATCGATACACTCGCAGCCATGGGCTGCACCTACTGGCAAGTCCTCCCCCTTGGACCAACCGGATATGGGGATTCTCCCTACCAGTGTTTCTCGTCGTTTGCCGGAAACCCGTATCTCATCAGTGCCGACCTCCTCATCCGCGATCAGCTGCTGGACGAACCGGCTGACCGTCCGCCCCTTCCGTCTCATTCGGTCGACTACGGGGCAGCCATCAAGTGGAAAACCACCTTGATCGACCGGGCCTATCTGACGTTCTGCCAGACCAATCCTGCCGGTTTGGTCGATGAATTCGACACATTCGTCCAATCAGAGTCTGCTTGGCTTGACGATTTCGCGTTGTTCATGGTCATCAAAGCTCGCCAGGGCGGTGGAAGCTTCACCAGTTGGTCGCCCGAGTTTCGCGACCGCGTTCCGGCTGCCATCGAACAGTTACGATTCGGCGCTGGCGACGAACTCCGCCGGGTGGCATTCGGACAGTTCTTGTTCTTCAAGCAATGGCATGCACTGCATCAATACGCCGCCTCCCGGGGAATTCGGATCATTGGCGACCTCCCCATATTTGTTTCATCCGACTCGGCCGACGTCTGGGCAAACCGGGAACTATTCGAACTCGACGACACCGGGAAGGCCACACTCATCGCGGGCGTGCCACCCGACTACTTCTCAGCCACCGGACAGCTCTGGGGAAACCCCCAGTATCGGTGGGATGTCCATGCCGACCAGGGCTACCGCTGGTGGATGGACCGCCTGGCCGCCACCCTCCGCTTCGTGGATCTCGTCCGCATCGACCATTTCCGAGCGTTCGCAGACTATTGGGAGATCCCGGCTGGCAGCCCGACTGCCGAAAGTGGCCGGTGGCTCGACGGACCAGGCGAAGGGTTCTTTCACGTCGTTGCAGAACATTTCCCCGATATGCCAATCATTGCCGAAGACCTGGGTGAGATTTCGGCGGCCGTCTTCGCGCTACGGGACAAGTTCGAACTGCCGGGAATGAAGATCCTCCAATTCGCCTTTGATGGCGACGAAGCAAATCCCTTCTTGCCCCACTTCTTCCCAACCAACTGCGTCGTCTACACCGGGACCCACGACAACGACACGACCGTCGGATGGTGGAACGCTTCCGACGAAGCCACCCGGCACCAGGCACGAACCTACCTCAGCATCGACGGGTCCGATATTGCCTGGGACTTGATCGCCGCCGCCTGGGAATCACGGGCCGCCCTGTCGATCGCTCCGCTGCAGGACCTACTCGGTCTCGACGGTTCGGCCCGAATGAACCTCCCTGGCGAGCCAGCCGGGAACTGGAGCTGGAGGATGAGCGACGTCGATATCCCGGCCGGGGTGGTGCAGCGGATGCGAGAGCTAAACGAGCGAACCGGGCGCTAGGCCAGGCGGGCCCGTTCAGAGAGCCAGGACGCCCTGAATGTCCTCCATGCGACGAATCCGGCGCTTGGTGATCTCCGAGCTCCCATCAAGAAGCGCCTCGGTTTCGTTGAGCACATCGGTGATCGGGAAGAGTTCGACCATTGGATCGGAGGTGAGCCGTCCTCCACTCACCGTCGTTCTCCAGGCGGTCATGTGATCGGTAATCCCATTCATGATGGCCTCGACGGCGACCAGGCCGAGACGACCGGCCAACATACGATCATGAAACGAGGGGGCTCCACCCCGGACGATGTGACCAAGCACCACTCCCCGCACGTCAATGTTCGTATCGAGCAGCCGTGCTCCGATTTCTGACACCAACCGATCAGTGGGAATCGATACCCCTTCGGCCTTGATGATGAGCACAAGCCTTTTGGCCCGTTCGGTCGCCAGATTCCGGTGAATGAGCTCGGCAATCGAATCGACGATTTCTTCCTCAGTACTCTGATGCTCAGGTATCAGCACTGCGTCGGCTGCCGACGCGACTGCCGCCGACATCGCCAGATAGCCGGATTGACGACCCATCACCTCGACCACAAAAGCCCGTTTGAGAGACTGGGCGGTGTCGGAGATTCGATCACAGGCTTCCACGATCGTGTTGAGAGCTGTGTCGACACCGATGGCGTCCGAGGTGCAACCAATGTCGTTGTCGATGGACGCAGGAATGGCAACGATCGGGATCGGCGATTCGATCGCCATGTGATGAGCCCCGGCTACCGAGCCGTTACCCCCGATGACCACCAGGCCGCGCACTCCGAGGCTCTGCAAACGATTCGAGGCTTCCTGACGACCTTCGGGTGCCAAAAAACGGGAGCTGCGGGCTGTCCCGAGCATCGTGCCACCTTTGTTGCCCTCCGACTGCAGGGCGCCGATCGGAGCCATCCCCCAACTCACCGCCCTGGTGAGTTGGCGAAACCGACCATCGATGAGGCCGTCATAGCCGCGTTCGATGCCAAGGACCCTGACGTTCCTGGCCGAAGCGACCTTGGCGACTGCCCGAATGGCTGCGTTCATACCAGGAGCATCGCCACCAGAAGTCAGTACGCCGATTGTGTCCATGGGCAAAAGCTTAGACCGGCAAGTCCGGACGACGATACACACCTGCCACTGGTGTTCGCCGTTACTTGCGGGGGATTCGCGTCTGGGGAGCCTGGTAGGTTCGCACCATGACAAGAACCATCACCGCAGAAGACCTCTGGGCAATCGCCCGAGTTGGCAGGGCCTCGGTCGCCAAGCATGGTCAGGGCGTCTTCCCCGTGACGACATTCGACATGGACACCGATGCAGGGCTGACCCGCATTTACTCATTGACTGACGCGAAGCCCCTCACCGGTGGTACATCCGCCACTTCCCCGGCCATCGCCCCGTCAGGCCACCAGTTCGCTTTTTTGCGCAAGGTTGGCGATCTACCTCAGGTCCACGTGATGCCCTTGGATGGAGGGGAGTCCGAAGTGCTGACCTCCTTCCCGCTCGGCGTGGAGGCCATGCGATGGCTACCCGATGAAAGCGGCTTGATTGTGGCGGCCAACGTGTACGGTCCCGACACGGACCGAACTGCTGAGATCGTCGAAGAACGCTCCAAATCGAAGGTGACCGCCAAGTCGACCGAAGCCCGGTTTTACCGATATTGGGACACGTGGCTCACCGACGAATACGTTACCCATCTCTTCAAGGTCGAATTGACAGGGTTGACGCACGACCTGACTCCTACATTAAAAGCGTTCATCAGCCTTCCTTTGTCAGGGATCACCGAGAACTTCGACATTTCGCCCGACGGTACCCAACTCGTGGTGAGCGCGGCCCTCCTTGACCACGGGACCCTTCCACGGCCACGGTACGAACTGTGGAGCGTCCCGACGGCCGGCGGCGAACTGACCCAACTCACTCCCGACAATCCCGGCGACGACGACCGTCCGGTGTTCCTGCCGGATGGCCGAATCGTATTCGGGGCGTCTGCGGAACTGGATTTCTACGCAAGCCCGGTGCGGTTGACGCTACTGGAGTCTGATGGAACCCAAACCGCCCTCGCCGACGATTGGGACCTGTCACCGTCTTCGTGGGTTGCCGTACCGGACGGCTCAGGCGTCCTGGCAATCGCCGAAGAGTCCGCCCAATCACGGGCCTACCTGGTGCCGCTTGACGGAGGAGAACCACGTCGGATGCTCGCCGATCACTCGGTGTCGGACCCGGCGGCGACCCCCGACCGCCTCTTCCTCCTGCAACAGTCGTTGTCCAAACCCCCGGAACTTATAAGCATCCCCTGGGTTGGCGAGTCGCTCAAACGCCTCACCCATTTCAACGACGCCACCTTGGACGGCCTCCACCTTGGTGAAGTCGAAAGCACGATGATCGAAGGCGCCGATGGTGCAGCAGTACAAATGTATGTCATATACCCGCCTGACTTCGACTCCAGCCGGCAATACCCACTCGTCCACATGATTCATGGCGGACCGCACGCGAGCTTCGGTGACGTCTGGCACCAACGATGGAACGCTCATGCTTTCGCCGCGCCCGACTATGTCGTCGCCATGGTCAACTTCCATGGTTCCTCGTCTTTTGGCCATGCCTTCACCAAATCGATCTCAGGCGCCTGGGGCGAGCGACCGGCCGCCGATGTCCTGGCAGCCACCGAATCTTTGATCGTCCGCGGCTTTATCGATCCCGAGCGGATGGCCATTACTGGTGG
Organism: Acidimicrobiia bacterium; assembly: GCA_016650365.1. Classification (NCBI taxonomy): domain Bacteria; kingdom Bacillati; phylum Actinomycetota; class Acidimicrobiia; species Acidimicrobiia bacterium. The sequence goes on along the minus strand of JAENVV010000006.1, from coordinate 27,715 downwards.
CTCCTACGGTGGGTACCTGACGGCGTGGCTGGCGACCCAGGACAGCCGATTCGCCTGCGCCATCGCCCATGCGGCCGTGACAAACCTCGCAAGCATGTACGCGACCGATTGGAGCACCGGCCTGGAACGTGCGGCCGGGGCCTCCCCCTGGGAAGATCCCATCCGTAATGCCCGCTGGAGCCCATCGTTCCACTATGGCGGCTACGAGACGCCGACGCTCATCATCCACGGAGAGAAGGACTACCGCGTCCCGATCAATCAGGGACTTGAGCTGTACGGCATCCTCAAGGCCAAAGGCGTGGATGCTCGTCTCGTTTACTTCCCTGACGAAAACCATTGGATTCTCAAGCCGAACAACTCGATCTACTGGTACTCAGAGGTCCACGGTTGGCTCGCACGCTATCTAGATTGACATAATGTTGGACGAACCGATTACTGCGGTTGTGGTTGCCGGAGGCGACGCGGTTCATCTTGACCAGATCGAAGATGTGCCGGCCGACGCCTACGTCATAGCTGCCGATTCAGGTCTTGACCATGCCCGGCGCCTCAACCTGGCAGTGGATCTCATCGTGGGTGACCTCGATTCGGTTTCCGCCAAGGCGTTGGCAGATTCCGAGGGCATCCCCATCGAACAGTACCCGACCGACAAGAACTACACGGATCTTGAACTGGCCCTCGATGCAGCTGTCCGACTCGACGCCGAACGTATCGTTGTACTGGGCGGCCATGGCGGACGACTCGATCACTTCTTTGGAAACGCCGCAGTGCTCACGGCTCCCAGTTTGTCCAATCGAAACGTTGAGTGGTTGGCCGGTCACGCCCATGTGTATGTCGTGCGTCGGTGGACTCAGCTTCACGGATCGGTCGGCGCGACAGTCAGCCTCCTGGCTGTCGGCGGGCCAGCCACGGGCGTCGTCACGCAGGGGCTCAGATGGCCGCTGGCGAATGAGGCGCTTGAACCGTGGGAGTCCCGCGGCCTTTCGAACCAATTCAGCTCTCCGATTGCCACCATCAACCTGGAATCGGGCATCCTTCTGGCCGTCATTCCTGGCGCCTGACTACCGGGTGACGCACGCCTCCTCGTCAGCCAGCAAGGGTCGCACGAGGACCCGCCAGGTTTGGTCTCCCGATTCGTAGAACGTCGCATCATTCCCCGCATCGAATAGGGCCACGGCCTCAGCCAGGTCATCTCCGCCAATTTCCAGGCAACGAACGTCATTGAATACTGCAGGTACCTCGCCAAGATCACTGAACGGCCAGACAACGACCGAGCTCAACTCGATGTCATCAACCGGCCCACTTGGTGAGATGACCACCTGAAGGCGTTCGACGGCAGCATCGACTGGTGTTCCGCTGCTGCCTGCCTCAACGGCTGCTGCCAACGCGGCAAACTCCACAACATCTGCGTCTTGATTTTCACCAAGCCCGAACGCGTAAATGGAGTACTGGCTGGTTGTGCCGTCCCGATGATGGAGCACGAAGACACTCGTATCGGCATCGGCTACGAACTGATTGGCGGTCTCGTTTGAGCCTTCCGGTGACCGGACCAGTTCGGTCTGGCTGATCGCCTGCAACACGGATGACATTTGATCCTGATCAAGTTGGACCTTCTGGAAACGAATCAACTGCGGGCCTGGATAGATCATGGTCATGGGACCCTGAAAATACAACTGGCCTCCGGCCGTCAGCACGTACCGGGGAGCCCGTCCAACGTTGTACTCAACCGGTACAAAGCCACCGACCGACAGCCACTCCAACAGAACGGCGTCGGGGTTCGTCGGCGCATCGAAACCCCAGATATCGGTATCGACAGGTCCAACAGGTTGTGTGGTGGGCGAGCCACCACCGACGGGATCGGGCTCTGGTTGTGTTATATCGCCTCCCCCACAAGCAGTAAGGGCCAGCGCAACGGTCAATAACAATACTGATAAGGATCGAGTCATGATCATCTGACGCCTCAGCTCAACAAACGGTTCCTAGGAACGCGGGACGTCTTTCCAGGGTAAATCCTTGTCGACCCGTGGCTCCCCCGGTAATCCCAGAACGCGCTCGCCCAGGATGTTCTTCATGACCTCCGACGTCCCACCTTCAATACTGTTGGCGCGAGCTCGCAAGAACGCCCGTTGGGCAGTCTGACCGCTTAGCCCGGCGACGGACGGGCGACTCTGCGTATACCCACCGGGCAGGACCAGGCCATCGGCACCCAATAAGTCCAAGGTGAACTCGGTGATCCGCTTGTTCAGGTCGGCCCAATGCAACTTGCCGGTCGAGCCTTCCGGGCCGGGTACGCCCTTCTTGCGGTGATCCGAGGCGCGAATATTCGTGAGTCGCATCGCCTCAGCCTCGACCCACAGGCCGGCAAGCTGGTCTCGCTTCAATCGGTCGGTGATCCCCTTTTCGTTGAAAACCAGAACGGCATCGCCGATGGCCCCTGACCCACGGGGGCTCACGTTTGACCCGATTGCCACCCTCTCATTCATGAGTGTGGTGAGCGTGAGTCTCCATCCATCGCCAACCTCTCCAACCCGGTCACCATCCGGGATCCGGGCGTCTGTGAAGTACACCTCGTTGAATTCTGCCTCGCCGGTAATCTGGTAGAGCGGTCGCACCTCCACACCTGGCGATTTCATATCGACGACGAAGTAGGTCAAACCCTGATGCTTGGGCACATCCGGATCCGTACGGGTCACCAGCATGCCCCAGGATGCAACGTGAGCCAGGGTGGTCCACACTTTCTGGCCGTTCACGATCCATTCGTCCCCGTCACGAACCGCCCGCATGGAAAGAGAAGCGACATCTGACCCGGAACCTGGCTCGGAGAACATCTGACACCAGATCTCCTCGGCCGTAAACATCGGTCGAAGCCACCTCATCTTCTGTTCATCGGTGCCGTGGGCCGAAAGAACCGGTCCCCCCATCCCGATCCCCAGAAGGTTCATCTGGTAGTTCGCGAAAGACGCCCCTTTGTCTCGCAGGCTGGCGATGATGCTCTTTTGATACTTCGGGCTCAAGCCAAGCCCGCCGAACCCTTCTGAGAAGTGGACCCAGGCGAGGCCGAGGTCGTACATCTTGCCCCAGAACTCAGGCCCGCTGCGCTCGGCCGTCCCAGCCAGAAGTTGCGCAATTCGCTCGTCGATCAGTTCTTGCTCGGTATCGGGTGTGGTCGTCATGACATCCCTCAGCTAAACACGGTCAAGTTGGCGTTTGAAATCACTTTTGACTGACGTTGTTTGGTGATCGCCTCCACCAGGAAACCCGACTCACTCTCCCAAATCTTGGTGACGATCGTCTCGCCAGGAACCACCGGTCCTGAGAAGCGGGCAGAGTACCCATGTACTTGTGAGACATCTCCGGCCAACACGGTATCAACGACCGCCTTGCACACGATGCCATAGGAGCACAACCCGTGCAGAATCGGTCGGTCGAACCCGCCGATCGCCGCGAATGCGGGATCGACATGCAGAGGATTCCTATCCCCCGATAACCGGTACAGCAGCGCCTGCTGCTCCAACGTCACCGACTCGACGACGTGATCCGGCTCGCGATCGGGCGCCTCATGCCGGGGCGGAGGCCCGGGCTCTCCCCCAAAACCACCCTCGCCGCGCAGGAAGAGTGACGAACGATTCGTAAACAACAGATCTCCGGCGGCGTCACGCGAATCGATATCGACCACCACCAGAGCGCCTTTTCCCTTGTCATAAATCCCGGCGATCCGACCCTGATTCGTGACCTTGGCGTCTGGCGGGATGGGCCGAAATAGCGTGACCTCTTGCTCACCATGCAAAAGCATGGCCAGGTTGAAGTCGAGTCCGTCGACATTGGTGACACCCATCATCGCCCCGAAGGGAACAATGGAGGCGAAGCTCGGAAGCACTTTCAAATTCGCTTCGTACACATACTCAAGCTCGTTGGGATCGGTGGCAGGCACCCCTGCGCCGACTCCGAGGTGATAGAGGATTACATCATTGGCGTCCCAACTGTACGAACCGTCCGGGAGGGACGCATCCAGGGCTTTGGAGACGTCGATCGGCATTATCCCTGAAGCGCCTTATAGAGCAGGGCCATCTCCTCATTGTTGTTCATCGGCACGATGAACTCATCGATGTTCTGGATGGTCTCAAGATTGGCGTGAATGTCTTCGACGCTCGGTACCACTCCTTGGCCGGCGAACCAGCCGTCACCAACTCCGACGAAAATGCGGGCGTAGCGGCCACCTCCCACCGAAAAGACCTGATGGGTGAGTTCGCACGCCTCTGAGGCGAGATAGACGACCATCGGGGTGACTTGCTCGGGGTCGACCAGGTCGGCGAGTGGGCCGAGCAGGTCTTCGGTCATCCGGGTCTTGGCCACCGGGGCAATCGTGTTGACCTTGATGTTGTACTTGACTCCCTCGATCGCCATGACTGATGCCATACCCATCAATCCGGCTTTGGCAGCTCCGTAATTGACCTGACCGAAGTTACCGAAGAGACCCGACGGCGAGGACGTGTTGACGATCCGCCCGTACCCACTCTCCTTCATGATGGCGAAGGCTGGTTGTGACACATAGAAGGCGCCTTTAAGGTGAACATCAATGACGGCATCGATCTGGTCCGTAGTCATCTTGGCGAACGACGTATCACGCAAGATGCCGGCATTGTTCACGAGAATGTCGAGCCGCCCGAACGAGTCCATGGCTGTCAGGACGATGTTGGCGCCACCCTCGGGCGTCGACACGGAATCGTAGTTGGCGGTGGCTTCTCCACCAGCTGCCACGATCTCATCCACCACCGTATCGGCGGCTCGCGTGGAACGGCCGGATCCGTCCACCCCTCCACCCAGATCGTTGACAACAACTCTGGCTCCACGACGCGCTAACTCGAGCGCATAGGTTTTCCCGAGGCCGCCACCAGCTCCCGTGACAATGGCGACCCGATTATCAAAAGTGATGTCAGACATGCGACTGAGGCTCCGTTTTCGGCAACCCCGATAGCCTAGCGGTCGCGTGTTAACCGCGGTTTACATCGGTCGGCCCGATCCCTCCCCGGAGTACGACTGGTTGAACGGTACTTCAGAGGAACCGGATGGTCATTGGATATCGGTACTCGACACCTTCTCCAGCCCGGACTCCGGCAATGATCGCAAACACGATGTCCGCGATGATCACAAGCGGGAACAGAATCACCCCAACCAGGACCAGGATGAGGAGCGCCGAGATCACCATGTAGATGAACATCGTGATCTGAAAGTTGAGTGATTCTTTGGCCTGTCCGGCAATAACCGGCGACTCATCCTTCTTCAAAAACCAGATAACCGCCGGCCCGATAAATCCGGGAATCGCAACCAACACCGACAGTGTCGAGAAGTGGGCCCACATTGACCAATCTCGTTCTTCTTTGGTCATACCCGAAAACGGTGCATTGGCAGATTCATTGATGTCCATTCCAAGAATGTACACGCGATCCATCGATTTCTTGGATAAACCGCAGCCACCAGGATCTTGACATATGCTATCCCCTCACCAATAGGAGGAGGGAGCACGTTGGCTCATTTCAAACGGAAAAGCGACAAGATCGCCCACATCAAGTCGATCCCGCTATTCAGCAAACTCTCACAAAAGGAATTGGCAGAGGTAGCCCGGCACTGCGACGAGATGAGCGTCGCCTCCCATCAAGTTCTAGCCAACGAGGGATCCCCCGGCGATGAGTGCTTCATCATTGTCTCGGGTGAGATCACCATTCGGCGTAACCACCGCAAACTTGCCGTCAAAGGAGCAGGAGAGATTGTCGGTGAAATGGCCCTTCTCGACGAGCTCCCCCGGTCGGCGACGCTGGTCACAAGCCAGGACTCCAACCTGCTGGTATTCAGCCGCCGGGACTTCCGACTGATCATCAACGAGCTGCCGAGCGTCTCACGCAAGCTCCTCGAAACCCTTTCGGAAAGGCTGCGGGAAACAGACAAGAGTTGGTTGGGCTAGCCAACCGGGCGTTGTTCCGGCTGCATTGAAAAGAGGGACCTCAGCGGAAGGTCCCTCTTTTCGATAACACGCTCTGGCCGAAGCCAGGCCGATATCTACTTCTTGCGGTAGATATCGGCCAGCACGTGGCCGTATTTGTCGTGGACGACGTTGCGCTTGACTTTGAGCGTCGGGGTTATCTCGCCGCCCTCGATCGTGAAGTCGGCAGGCAGAATCCGGAATTCTTTGATGGCCTCTGCCTTGGATACGGCATTGTTGGCCTCCTGGATGGCTGCCTGAATCTCTTCTCGAAGATGTACATCATCGACGAACTCATGGATGTCGCCTTGTTTGTCGTGCTGACCCTTCCACCGAACGAACTCATCCGGATCGATCGTCACCATGACCGCGATGAATGGCTGGGCGTCGCCTACCACCACACATTGGCTTACAAGAGGATGGGCACGTAAACGGTCCTCAAGGACCGCCGGCGCGACATTTTTGCCGCCGGCCGTGACAATGATTTCCTTTTTCCGACCGGTGATGCGAAGGAACCCCTCATCGTCCAACGCTCCGATATCACCGGTATGGAACCAACCGTCTTTGATGGCTTCGCTCGTGGCGCCATCGTTGTTCCAGTATCCCGAGAACACGTGAGGGCCGGCAATGAGCACTTCACCATCCTCGGCAATCCTGATCGACACACCGGAGATGGGTCTGCCGACCGTTCCGATCTTCATCGCCCCTTGACGGTTGAGAGTCGATCCGGCCGAGGTCTCCGTTAGGCCATACCCCTCATAGACTTTCAAGCCCACCCCTGAATAGAAGTACCCGAGCCGCTCTCCCAGTGGTGCCCCACCGGAGATGGCGTGGGCAGCCCGGCCGCCGAGCGCCGCGCGAATCTTCGCATAGACCAGCTTGTCGAAGACCATGTGCTTGAGACGTGTCGCCAAGCCAACCGCCCCGGCTTCGCGCTGTTTGGCGAAATCGATTGCTGTCTGTGCAGCGATATCGAATATCTTGCCTTTGCCATCATCGGCGGCCTTGGCCGCGGAACTGTTGTACACCTTCTCGAAAACCCGCGGGACCGAAAAGATCCAGGTCGGCTTGACCATCTGCAACTCTTCCATCAGCTGCGGGATGCCAGTGGAGAAAGCAATCTTCGAACCTACGTTGACCGATCCAACCTGAACGAGTCTGGCAAAAATATGAGCCAAAGGAAGGAACATCAGGGTCGATGCGCCCGCGTAGAGCACGTCGCTCGCATCGGAAGCAACGTTGCGAATGATGAACACGAAGTTGCGGTGAGTGAGATGACACCCCTTCGGTAGACCGGTAGTGCCAGATGTGTACACAAGGGTGGCGAGATCCACCTGGTCGACGCTGGCGGCGCGAGCCATCACCTCATCATCCGAAATCGCTGCTCCAGCCTCAACAAGCGCATCGAGGCCACCGGACTCGATCGAGTACACATGCTTGACCGTACCCAACGTACCGGCCCGCTCATTGAAGACCGCTACCAGTCGATCATTCTCGCAAACGATGGCCGTCGCTCCCGAGTCTTTGACGATCCACTCAACCTGCTCAGAAGAAGACGTTTCATAGATCGTCACGGTCGCACAACCGGCCGCCCAAATGGCGTAGTCGACCTCGGTGAACTCACGACGAGACGACGAGAACAGACAAATCCGATCGCCCTTCTCGATGCCGGCCGCCATGAATCCGGCCGCGATCCTCCGAACCCGATCAGCGAGCTCCTTGGTCGAAACATCCACGAAGCCTTCACCATCACGGTAGGCAAGGGCAGCCCGATTCGGGTGGTTGCGCTCGGCCTCCCACAATCCATCCGGCACGGTTTCATTGGGGTCGACCTCAACCGCGACCGGACTCGAATACTCCTGCATCATTCCTCCGAAAACCTCGTTCTGTGGACCCAATCGTAGTCACTCCGAGGCAGCTACGGCGAGGAGCAGTCAGGCGATCGCACCCGATTCACGAAGTGCCTTGATCGCCGAAACAGACAGGCCCATGTCTGCGAGGACCAAGTCGGTGTGAGTACCCGGCCCGGCAGGAGGAGCTGGCGTAGCCGACGGGGTCCGACTGAATCGGGGGGCAGGGGCCGGTTGCGTGATCCCATCGATGTCGACAAAGGTAGACCGCGCCACATTGTGAGGATGCTCAGCCGCCTCGCTAAGCCGAAGAACCGGCGCAACACACGCATCGGTACCATCGAAGACCGCCACCCATCCTTCCCGGGTTTTCTCGGCAAACCGTTCGGCGAAGGCCCGGCGCAGATCTGGCCATCGCGCCGCGTCGTGCTGAGCGGGGAGATCGGTTTCTGACAATCCGAGGCCGTTGAGAAGCGCCTGATAAAACTGCGGCTCGATGGCTCCTACCGCCATATAGAGCCCGTCTGCCGTCGCGTACGTGTCGTACCAGGGCGCCCCGGAATCCAGGAGATTTGTGCCTTTGCGATCAAGGTCCCACAAACCGGCTGCTGCCAAACCGTAGACAAACGTGGAGAGGATCGACGAACCGTCCGTCATCGCGGCATCGACGACCTGGCCCAGTCCTGACTCCCTGGCCTCGAGCAGTCCACAAACCATCCCGAACGCCAGCAGCAGGCCGCCCCCTCCGAAGTCGCCGACGAGGTTGAGCGGCGGTACCGGCCTTTCTCCTGCCCTCCCAATCGCACCGAGAACGCCCGATATGGCAATGTAATCGATGTCATGCCCGGCGGTGTGTGACAGCGGGCCGTTCTGCCCCCACCCGGTCATCCGACCATATACAAGACCGGGATTGCGTTCCCAACACAAATCCGGCCCAAGCCCGAGCCGCTCGGCAACCCCCGGCCGAAATCCCTCAATAAGCCCATCGGCCGCTTCGATCAGTTTCATCACGACTTCGACGCCATCAGGATGCTTCAGATTCACTGCGATGGTCCGCCGCCCACGGTTGAGAACGTCATACGAGTTCCAGTTCGATCTGCCTACCTGGTCGGGACGATCCACCCGGACGACCTCAGCTCCCATGTCGGCAAGCATCATTGCGCAGAACGGACCGGGGCCGATGCCGGCAAGTTCGACGATCTGGACCCCGGTCAATGGGCCAGCCATCAGCCGAACACTCGATCAGCAGCCTCTGCGAGACGAGAGGACCGTCGCAGCAAGATGGGCGCCTGATCCGGATGGGTAAGAATGTATGGATCGTTGTTGATGACGGCCTTGACGACCAGCGCGGCGACTTGGTCAACGCTGATGACGCCACCTACGAGGTTGGCAGTGACATCCGGGGCGGCGACGTCGTTGACGAGATCCGCCGGTCGCATCCGGACCGAGTTTTCGCTGATCGGCGTGTCGACCACCATCGGGCATAACACCGAGACACCGACACCAGCCGGTGCCAATTCACGGCGGAGCGATTCGGAAAGACCAACCACCGCGAACTTAGACGCGCAATACACGCTCAGATTCTCCATCCCGACGAGCCCACTCATCGAAGCGGTGTTGACGATATGGCCGGAGCCTCGCTTGATCATGGCAGGCACAAAGGCTTGCAGCCCATTGAGAACTCCCCAGAAGTTCACCCCCATCGTGAATTCCCAATCTGCGTCGGTCGCTTCGACAAACGGACCGAAAACCGCCACGCCGGCGTTATTGAAGAGAAGGTCACATCCGCCCAAATCCTTTTCCACCATGCCTGCCAATTCGGCAACCGACCGCTTGTCTGTCACGTCGGTCGGGTGACCAAGCACCTCGATACCCGCCTCGCTGAGTTCGCCGACTTGTTGGGCAAGGGCGTTCCGGTCGAGGTCGGCGAGCACCACCCGGGCTCCTCGTCGGCCGAGCGCTTTACCGATCCCAAGGCCGATTCCGCTGGCCCCTCCGGTGATCACGGCAGTCTGGTTTTCGAACATTCCTGTTCCTCCTGAACGTCAAACCGACGCTAGCGGAGTTCTGGCCCGATCCGACCCGGGCCGCCCGCATGACCCTCGCTGATCGGATAGCGATCGGCGGAGAATCTGTCGGTGGGCTTCCGACGTAGACTATGCCCGTGCCGCTCACCGACGACCTTCCCGCCGATGCATTGAGCAACTGGCAGAAGATCACCCGGGATTGGGACGGCGACCGCGATGCTCTTGTCCAGTTCCAGCTGAGGTTTGATCTCGTCTATCCGACGCTGGGCAGGCTGTTTACCGAGGTCTACGGAGATCGCCCTGATGTGGCCGAACAGTTCGACGAACTCCTCGCACTGGCTGCCAGGTCATACGCCAGGCGTTCAGCAGATCTCATCGCGCTGGATGTGCAGCGCGAAGAGAACCCGCACTGGTTTGAATCCGGGGAGATGCTCGGAGGCGTGTGCTACGTCGACCGTTACGCGAGAGACCTCGACGGCGTGCGCCAGAAGATCCCCTACTTCCGCGAACTGGGACTCACGTATCTGCATCTAATGCCGCTTTTTGTAGCACCCGAGCCTCATTCGGACGGGGGTTATGCGGTGTCGAGCTACCGCGAAGTGAACCCGGTTCTGGGCGACATGGCCACATTGCGCCAGCTCGCCACCGAACTCCGAGCGGCGGGGATTTCACTCGTGGTTGACTTCGTTTTCAACCACACCTCGAACGAACACGAATGGGCGAGACGGGCTATCGCCGGGGAACGCGAATACGAGGACTACTACTGGATCTTCCCTGACCGTCAGCTCCCAGACGCCTACGAAGAGACGGTCAGGGAGATCTTTCCTGACGACCACCCTGGCTCTTTTGTGCAGCTGCCGGACGGGCGGTGGATCTGGGCGACCTTCTACCAATTCCAGTGGGATCTCAACTATGCCAATCCCGCCGTGTTCCGAGCGATGGCTGGCGAAATGCTCTTCCTCGCCAATCAGGGAATCGAAATTCTTCGGATGGATGCTGCCGCCTTCATCTGGAAACAACTTGGAACCCGGTGCGAGAGCCTGCCCCAGGCGCACACCCTCATCCGGGCGTTCAACGCCGTCTGCCGCCTCGCCGCACCATCTCTCGTCTTCAAATCCGAAGCGATCGTACACCCAGACGAAGTCAAGCAGTACATCCACCCGGCCGAGTGCCAACTCTCGTACAACCCACTGCAGATGGCGTTGATCTGGGAGTCGCTCGCCACCGGGCAAGTCAGCCTGCTGGCCCAGGCACTCGACCGGCGCCACACGATCCCGGAGGGCACGGCCTGGGTCAATTACGTACGGAGTCACGACGACATCGGGTGGACGTTCTCCGACGAAGACGCCGCCGCTCTCGAAATCAACGGATATGACCACCGTCGTTTCCTCAACGCTTTCTATGTGAACCGGTTCGATGGGAGCTTCGCCCGCGGCGTCCCGTTCCAGGAAAACCCGCGGACCGGTGACGCACGGGTGGCCGGCACGACTGCATCCCTCTGTGGGCTCGAACAGGACGCGCCATTTGCGATACGTCGGATCCTCCTTACGCATTCGATCGCGCTCAGCACCGGCGGGATACCGCTGATCTTCCTGGGAGATGAGGTCGGTCAACTCAACGATTACGGCTACCTCGACGACCCCGAACACGCCAAAGACAGCCGCTGGGTCAACCGGCCGCCTTTCCCCACAAAACGATACGCCGACCGGCACGACCTCTCCACGTCGGCCGGCATGACCTACGCGGGCCTCCACCGACTGATCGAGCTGCGGCGCGCCACACCGGAGCTCGCCGGCGGACGGCTCATCGGTTTCCATACGAACAATCAGCACATCCTCGGCTATCAGCGGCCAGGCGAGTCGTCGGTCGTGTTGGTCCTGGCCAACTTCGACGACGCCGACCATGTGGTGAGCGACGAGACCCTGGCCGGATTCGCACCGGACGCACTCGACCTCATCTCCGGCCAGCCGCGGTCACTCGACGCTGGGGTGCGGTTGGGACCATACGAGTTCACATGGCTTCGGGTAACCCCCGACCGATAACGGCGGGAAGTCAGATGATTACTTCAACGGATCTGACCGCCGTCCGAGATCGGATCCTACGACTCGCTAGCGCCATCGGCGGGCGTTTCGCGGCTGGATGGCTTCGGTTTCCGTCGGGGGGTCAGGCCGTCATCGGTCAGACGCGAGGCAACCACTTCATGCTCCTGAAAATACGCAGAGACAAAGGCCTGCATGATGGCAACGAGCGGCAGGGCCACGATCGCCCCGAGCGCTCCCATCAATGAGATGCCTGCCATCACGGCCGCAAATCCGACCGCCGGATGGAGCGACATCGTCGAAGCGGTGATGCGTGGTGCGAGAATCAGGTTTTCAAACTGCTGATAGAGCACGAGCACGATGAGCACGGCTACCGCTTGACGCCAGTCGGTGAGCAATCCGATCGCTACGGGCAGGGCCGCTCCGATGAACGCTCCAACAGCAGGAATGAATTGTGACATCACCCCGACCCAGATTCCGAGCGACAGCGGGTTGGGGAGACCGATAATCGCCAGAGCAATCCAGGTAAAAGCCGAACTCACCAACGCCAGGAGCAGGCGGCTGTAAACGTAGCTACCCGTCTTATCGATGGCCAGCTCCCAAATACGCATGACCTCGGCCTGTCGCTCACCTTCGAAGCGAGCGAACAACGAACGACGGATATTCGGTCCATCAGCCAGCAGGTAGTAGGTGAAGAGGAGCACCGACAACAACTGCACGATGAAATTGCCGATAAACGACCCCGCGCCCATGACCCGGAACAACACGTCGTCGACGTACAGGCTGGCATTGTCTGCCAGACCGGTCGCCCAGCTGAGGATCGTGTCGCCGGTGAGTGCGACTCCAAATCGTTTGTCGGCAAAATCGATCGCCGACTCGACAAAAGCCGGAAGTCGTTCTGAAACCACCCCGATCTGGGTGGCTACCGGAGGAATCATGATGGCCACAAACCCGAACAGGAAACCGACGAGGACCATAAAGACGGCGAACGTCGCGAGCGGACGTTTCCATCGGCGGCGAACCAAACGAACCACCGCCGGCTCCAGAGCGAAGCTCAGAAACAACGCGACGAACATCGCCAGGATGATCGAGCGAATCTGGACAAGCATCCACAGCGCCGCAGCAATCGCCAAAATCGTAAAGACGGCCACGGCCGCCGCTCGAGGAACCCATCCAGGCATGTCGTGGAGACGGCCGCGTTCGGCCCCCGGTCCCAGAGTGTCGTCTACATCGTTTTCCACATCAGAACCTTAGCCAACGACAAGATCACTCGACGAGTCCTGAACCGTTCGGCTATTTCTCGATTGGTGCACCAACCAGGTTCCCCCACTCCGTCCAGGAGCCGTCATAGTTACGAACGTTGGTGTGCCCCAGGAGTTGAGTGAGCACAAACCAGGTGTGCGACGACCGCTCCCCGATCCGACAATAGGCGACGATATCATCGTCAAGTCCAAGTCCCAGTTCGCCCTGGTAGATGGCTCTCAGTTCGTCCGCCGACTTAAACGTCCCATCGTCGTTGGCCGCCGCCTTCCACGGTTTTGACACCGCGCCCGGGATGTGGCCACCCCGCATGGCACCCTCCTGCGGGTAATCCGGCATATGCAGCTTCTCCCCCGAGAACTCTTCGGGTGATCGGACGTCGACGAGCGGTCCCGACGTGGCGAGGTGGGCCAGGACGTCATCACGGAAGGCCCGGATCGGCGCATCATTCCTGACCGGGACCGGGTAACGGACCGGAGTCACCGGCGACCCATCCGTCGTCATAGGGCGGCCTTCGGCGACCCATTTCATCCGACCGCCGTTCATCAACCGTGTATCAGGGTGGCCGAACAAACTGAACACCCACAGGGCATAGGCGGCCCACCAGTTGAAGTTGTCTCCGTAGAAGACAACAGTCGTCTCGCGGCCAATGCCTTTACGTCCGACCATTTCGGCGAATCGATCGGCATCGAGGTAGTCACGGACCAGTGGATCGTTCAAGTCATCGTGCCAGTCAATCTTGACCGATCCCGGGATATGGCCGGTGAGGTAGAGCAGGACATCTTCGTCGGTTTCAACAATCACCACGTCGGGGTCGTCAAGGTGGTCAGCCACCCACTGGGTCGACACAAGTTTGCTGGGGTTGAAATACTGAGCGTGTTCGGTGGCGCTGTCGGCAGAAACGGTCATAGTCGATCCTCGTAGTGGCTTCTCCATTAACACTACCCCGGTAGGACAAATTCATCCAGGCGGCTCGGCCAGAACCTTGATCACCTGTGCGTCGGTCACCTCGGCGAACTCCTGATACCACTCGCCAACCGATCGGAACCGGGCTGGGATACGTGGACAAACCACCTGGTCGGCGAGGTCGGCTACCAGGGCGAGGGCGTCGCCTGCTGCGACAGGAACGGCGACCACTACCCGGGCAGGCGATTGGGATCTCGTCGCCTGAATGGCGACGCGCATCGTGGCCCCGGTCGCCAGTCCATCGTCGACCAGAACAACGACTCGTCCCTCCAGGTCGAGTTGCTTCGCACCGTATGCCGCCTCCCGCCTTTCGAGCTCCCTACGCTCTCGAGTCGCGACGAGATCCATCTCTACAGCCGACAGCCTTGAGGCTAATTCCGGATTGAGCACCATGAAACCACCAGAGGCGATGGCCCCGAAGGTCAACTCCGGTTGGGTCGGCACCCCGAGCTTGCGAACGAGGAGCGCGCCAGGTCGAACACCGCACGACACAGCGACTTCCCTCGCACAAATCACGCCACCTCGTGGCAGACCAAGGACAACGGTATCGGCAGGCAGTTCTGCAGAAGCCAGGTGGGCGGCCAACACCCGGCCAGCCTGGCGACGATCTCGATAGAGCTCCATGCCGCCAGTCAACCATCCTGATCGTTCGATCGGAGTCGATGCGGCGAAGGAATCAAAACGGACGGTCTCGTCGTAAACTGGTTCCATGAGTTATCCAGCCAAGCTGCAACGCATCGTCGACTTATTCGCAAGTGCTCCCAAGGAGATTCGGATCCAGGCCCTTCTGGACTACTCGAATCGGGTTCCGCCGTTACCGCCGCGTTATGCCGAAAACCGCGACAGCCTTGAACAGGTCCATGAATGCCAGAGCCCTTTCTTCCTCGCTACCGAGGTCGATAAGGACGGAGCCGTCACCATGTTTTTCGAATCCCCCCTTGAGGCCCCAACGGTACGCGGGTACGCGGGCATCCTTGCCGAAGGGCTCAATGGCGAGCAGGCAACCACCATCCTCGAACTGCCGAACGATTTCTACTACGGCATCGGACTGGAGGACATCGTCACGCCCCAGCGGCTGCGAGGCATGGGGGCAATCGTCGCCCGATTGAAGCGCCAGATATCCGATCAGCTTGAGCTGCCAAGCGGGGCCGCACCTTCCCGGCCGAGCGAGGAAGCCGAATGAATCTTTCTGGCACTTCGGTCATCATTACCGGTGGAGCATCCGGCCTCGGAGCCGCTACCGCCCGCCGGGTGGCCGGTAGCGGTGCGAAGGTCGTCATCGTCGACCTCCAGGACGACCTGGGAGGCACCCTGGCCGAGGATCTTGGTGGCGCCTACGTGCACGCTGACGTAACTCAGGAGGATCAGGTGAAAGTTGCGGTCGATGCGGCCGTCGAGATGGCCCCCCTATTTGGTCTCGTCAACTGTGCCGGCATCGGACCTCCGGCGCGAACGCTCAATCGGGATGGTGTCCCTCACGATCTCGACCTGTTCCGGAAAGTCGTCGAGATAAACCTGCTCGGCACCTTCAACACGATCCGGTTGGCGGCCGCCGCCATGGCAAAAAATCAGCCTCAGGATTCAAATGAGCGGGGAGCCATCGTCAACACCGCCTCCGTTGCGGCGTTTGACGGTCAGGTGGGGCAGGCCGCATACTCGGCATCCAAAGGCGGCATTGTGGGCATGACCTTGCCCATCGCCAGAGATCTTTCCACGATCGGCGTTCGAGTCAACACGATCGCTCCCGGCATTATCGACACTCCTCTCCTGGCGGGCCTGCCCGAACCAGCCCGTCTGTCGCTGGCCGAACAGGTCCTGCACCCAAAGAGGCTCGGCTTTCCTTCGGAGTATGCCGACCTCGCCCTGTTTCTGCTGAATCACTCCTACATGAATGGTGAATCGATCCGCATGGATGGCGGCATCCGGATGGCCCCGAAGTAGGCCATGAGTCAACCGATTGGAATTTTCGACTCCGGTCTCGGAGGGCTATCGGTCCTCCACCACGCCAGGCATCTGTTCGCCAACGAACAATTCATCTATCTCGCCGACCAACGCCGCGCTCCATATGGCGATCGCACTCGCGAAGAGGTCTTCGACTACACCGTCATGGCGGTCGACCGGTTGCTGGCGGCTGGCGTCAAGGGCGTGGTCATCGCCTGTAATACGGCCAGCGATGTGGCTCTCGATCGAATGCGGGAACGACATCCGGCCATGCCGTTCGTTGGTATCGAGCCGGCAGTGAAGCCGGCCGTCGCGGCGTCCCGGACCGGAATCATCGGGGTTCTCGCCACGAGCGGCACCGTGAATGGTGAGCGGCTCCGCTCGCTCATTAGGAAGTACGCCGGCACGAGCACGATCCTGACCCAGGCTTGCCCTGGACTCGTGGAACTGATCGAAGATGGTCTGGGAGATAGCCGGCAAACTGAAGCCTTGCTGCGCGAGTACGTGACTCCCCTCGTCACGGTAGGTGCGGACACCCTGGTCCTCGGCTGTACTCATTACTCGTTGATCGCAGATCATGTGGCCAAGGTCGCCGGGCCGGGGGTGGCGATCATCGATCCCGCCGAGGCGGTCGCTCGTCAGATCGGCCGCACGATACGACTTGACGGAGCTGAGGGCGGGATCCGATATGAGACGTCGGGCGATGCAGTCCGTATGCGACGCCAACTCAGCGAAATGTTTAGCGAAGACGCCGCGGTCTACCCGGCCCCCTGAACCGTCCGGATGTACTCAACCAACCCGCGGATCTGATCCTCAGTGAGCTGATTTCGAAAGGACGGCATCCTGGCGCGGCCGGTGGTGATAGTCGTGAGCAATGACTCGTCCGGCTTGGACGCCGCTTCCGAGTCAGGACCCAGCGACGGGCCAACTCCGCCGTCAAGGTTGATCCCATGGCACCGGGCACACACCTGCTCAAAAACCTCTGGCCCGGTCGCGTTTGGATCAACCGACGTACAAGCAGAGACAACCAGTAGCAAGGCGGCGAGCAGGAGACCGAGGCGCATCGTCGAGGAGTCTAGATCGGACCGTTCGACAGGCCAGGGACCGAAAGGTTCTAGAGTCACTGGTCGCATGTCCGAGACAGAACAGTCCAAGATCCCCGTTATCGTGACCGGATTCGTGATGGGCGCCGCCGACCTCGTTCCGGGAGTGTCGGGCGGAACCATCGCACTCGTGTTTGGAATCTACGATCGCCTGCTCAACGCCATCATCTCTATCGGGGTGACCAGCGGTCGTCTCATCGTCAAGCGCGAGTTTCGCGAATTCGCCCGCACTATCAGCCTTCCGTTCCTACTCACCCTGGCGGCCGGTATGGCCACCGCCATTCTCACGCTGTCGGAACCACTCGGCCGACTCCTCGACGACCCCGATGGTCGCATTGTCCTATTCGGTTTCTTCTTCGGCCTGGTGGTCGCCAGCGTATATGTGATCGGGCGAAGAGTGACGTGGAAGCCGCCGATTGCCGTCGCCTTCATCGGGGGCGCCATCATCGGACTCGTGGTGGTCCAGTTAACCCCGACGACCGGTTCCAAGGCGGCGTTCGCGACGTTCGCCGCTGGAGCCATCGCCATTTGCGCGATGGTGCTCCCTGGCATCTCCGGCTCATTCATCCTCGTCATACTTGGTCAATACGACAACATTCTCGACGCGGTGCGGACCAGGGACTTCGGCACGTTGTTGATCTTTGTGAGCGGTATCGTGATCGGACTTGGCCTGTTCGCCCGGCTGTTGCGAAGGCTGCTGAATACCCGGGCGGACCTGACCCTGGCCATCCTGTCCGGGTTCATGGCGGGCTCACTCTGGAAGATTTGGCCATGGCGAATCTGCCAGACCATTGGTGCAGATGGACACTGTGTTACCGATTCCCTGACGAGCCCAATCCTCAATTCGCGGGCCGTTTTGGCAGTCGGGTTGGCTCTGGTCGGTGCGGCAGTTGTGGTGTCAGTCGACCACGCTGTGCGCGCACCAAATAGAACTGCTTGACACTGCGCGATCGATGCCGATACGATGATCAGGTACCGGAGCAATCCGGTGCAACCCCCAAAAAGGGCGAGCAGTTGAGCACGGTCTTACCCTGGCGCCGTACTCGCTACGACTCTCGCTTGGCTCCTTCGGGAGTAGAGGCTCCGGAACCCCCAACCGGAGCCTCGTTTTTTAATGCCGGCTTTGTCCTGGTGCCAAGGTCGAGGCCCTATCGGGAAGGTCGACGTCCGGCGTTGGAAAGTTCCTCGTCACGAATCGACCCAACCGGGATCGGGTTGTCGCCCCATTTTGGGCGCCCGAACAGAATGGCATGAGCGATGTCTTCAGCGGGTATCCAGTAATCGTCGGCGGCGATCCGGTCAGCCAGTTCGCTCAGTCGCCGGGTCCACCACGTGGTCGAGTCTTTCTTGTGCACTCAATACCATCGGCAGGCGATCGCGGGTAATTAAGGAAAACCCTGGCGGATTAGAGAGTTTCCCAGCGGCCTTCGCGCATCACGGCGAACGCGACGACTTCCACGTCAACCTTGTAGTCGCCGGTTTGGATGAGGCCACGCAACTCGCCTATAAGAGCCTTGCGTTCGGCGGGAGTCGCCATCGGAGACAGGTGGGGGCCACCTTCAAAAGGATCGACGTCCGAGAACGGATCCGCGCCCAACATGTCACCTGAAGCCCCCATACTCCCGATATCCTACCCGAGACCGATCCAATCGCCTAGGAAGAATCCCACTTGGCGCCTCACACCGTCCGGTTCGTCCCATCCCACGATTCGGGTAACCCGCGTCACCTCCCACCCCTCGGGCCGATTGGCAGTAGCCTGAACGTATGACCGTTGGAGTACTTGGTGCAGGATCCTGGGGCACGGCCGTGGCCGCCCTGGCCGCTGCCAAGAACGACACGCTGTTGTGGGCCCGGCGCCCCGAGGTTGCTGAAACCATCAATCGCATCCACTTCAATCCGGACTATATGAGCGAGTTCTCTCTGCCCGAATCCCTGGTGGCGAGTGCGGACATCAGGCACGTTGCAGCCAACTGCGAGATTCTCATTATCGGAATTCCCTCGCACGGATTCCGTGACATCCTGGAGCAGACCGCCGCGTCGATTCCCGACTCGATCCCCATCTTGTCCCTCACCAAGGGCATTGAAGCCGGCACCCTCATGCGAATGACCGAGATCATTGCCGATGTGCTGCCCAACCATCCACGGAGCCACATCGGCGTCCTTTCAGGTCCCAACCTGGCGAAGGAAATCATGGCGGGCGAGCCGGCCGCCACGGTCATCGCGCTGCCAGACGCAGCCCTGGCCGAAGAAATCCAGACCCGGTTCATGACCCCAACCTTTCGCGTCTACACAAACCCTGACGTGGTTGGTTGTGAAATAGCCGGTGCCTGCAAGAACGTCATGGCGATCGCGTCAGGCATGGTCTCGGGCCTTGGCTTTGGCGATAACACCCGGGCAGCACTCATCACTCGAGCCCTCGCTGAGCTGGTTCGCCTCGGCATTGCCGTTGGCGGAAATCCATTGACGTTCGGGGGGCTGGCCGGAATCGGTGACCTCGTGGCGACCTGCTACTCATCACAGAGCCGCAACTACACCGTCGGGCATGGCCTTGGCGAAGGCAAAGCCCTCCAGGACATCATCGACGAGATGAATATGGTTGCCGAAGGGGTGAAGTCAACGTCGGGTGTTCTGTCGCTGGCCGAACGCGAGAACGTCGAGATGCCCATAGCTGCCGAAGTGGGTCGGGTACTTTACGAGGGTGCCGATCCGAAAGACTCGATGATGGCCCTGATGGGTAGAACGGCCAAGTCCGAAGGACATGGCATCTTCTGATCAGCCGCCAACCACGATCGTGGCGCCAGTGCCAGGGTCTTTGTCGAGGATTATGAGATCCTCGATACGGTCCTTCATGTCAGGTACGTGACTGACGATGACAACGAGGCGCTCATCATGACCGGCCACCAACAACTCGATGCCTGCCATCGCCAGGTCGAGATGCTCGGCATCCAGGGATCCAAAACCTTCGTCGAGGAAGAAGGCGTCGAGCCGACCACTTCCCCTGGCAACCATCTCGGCCAACGCCAGGGCCAACGCGAGTGACGCCAGGAATGTCTCACCGCCTGACA
The DNA here is from genome assembly GCA_016650365.1 of Acidimicrobiia bacterium. Taxonomy (NCBI): domain Bacteria; kingdom Bacillati; phylum Actinomycetota; class Acidimicrobiia; species Acidimicrobiia bacterium. The sequence continues at coordinate 7,490 of JAENVV010000006.1, read as the reverse complement.
GTGATGACGCCTTGCGGACCAGTTCGGCCGCGTTGAGGTCGAGAATGTTGAACTCTCCTCCATCAGAGAACCGGTACCGCCCGCCGGATAGCTGTTCGAATTGTTCGGAAGCCACCGTGGCGAGCTCGGCCCGCTCTTCTTCCAGCAGGTAACCGAGAAACCCCCCTGGCCGCAGATCCTTCGCCAGATCGTCGTAGAGCCCGACCACCGATTCTCGCGCCGTGATCTGTTCATCGAGCTCGGCCGACTGGGCGAGCCGTTCTTTACGAAGATCCAGTTCCCGCTGGGTGGCGGCCACGGCTGCCACTGCGTTGGCGAGTGCCTTCCCGAAGTCGTCGTCGGGCGACAGCCCGACAGACTCCATGGCTTCGGCACGCCCTCGGGTGGCACCGGCCAGACCGGCGACGGCCAGCTCACGCTCCTTCGAAGCCTCTTGTTGGTTCCGCACCCAGATGTCACGGACCAACGCGAGGAGCTTCTCGGTTCCGTCCGCATCAACGACATCGTCATGGTCGACCTGGAGCTGGGAAGCCAAGGTGACGACGACCGAGGCGAGGGCACGGAGATCGGCTTGCGCCTTTTCTACCGCTCCGGCGCCATGCTCGACATCGCTCCGCGCTCCGGCCAAGGCAGCTTCGAGCTCATCTATCTCGTTCGTTGCCGCTTTGAGTGTCGCTTCGACCGTAGCCAGCCGGGCGATCGGTTCTTCGCCGAGGACCTCGGACAACGTGGATTCGATGCCGACGACCATCGCGGCGGCCGCAGCTTTCGAATCGGTGGCGGCCGCTACCGACGCCTTCGCCTCCTCCAGTTTGGTAATCGCATTGGTAACCGCTTCGGTCGACCGAGCTGCGCCCGCCAGGGCAATCTTTTCCGAGCCGACGGCTTCTTCGTGGACGCGGCGCGCCGTGTCCCGATCCGTTTCGAGTTGGTCGAGAGCGACCCGCTGGCGACCTGCTTTGGGCAACTCGGCGACCGGTTGGGCACAGACCGGGCATTCATGACCGACGGCCAGGTCAGCCCGGAGTGTCGCAGCCATGTCGGCATGTTGGCCCTCGTGGACAGCTTGTTCGGAGCCGCGCAACGCATCAGACGCTGTAAGCGTCACCGCCGCCGCCGCCTGAGCGCCCGCGACCGCTTTATCCGCCTCGGCCCGGGTCTGAGTTACCAGGCTCTCAGCCTTCTCAAGGTTCGACCCGGCCATGCTCAGGCGTTCCACCTCCCGCTCGCGTGCGGCTTGCGCATCGTCGTACCGCGCCGCTTGCTGGCGGACCACCGCAAGTTGGGCTTCACCGCCGACCGATTCCAGGGCGTGCGCGCGTTTCTGTCTGGCGGTCACGCTTGAGGCTGTAAGTGATTCCAGGTGCTTTTTGGCGAGCGCCAGCTCGGCTTGTCGGGCGGCATGTTCGCTGAGGATCTCCCGACTTCTCCCGGGGTCGGGCATCCGGGCGGCAATGGACTTTAGGGCGGCTGTGCGCTCATCGGCCTTCTCGATTTTCGCTTGCTCCGCCTGGCGTTGCTGATCGGCTTCGGCAAGATCAGCTTCGACGAGCCACAACGACTCCAGCCGCTTGGTGGCGTTTTCGAGTGCCTCCTCGGCCCGAGCGGCCAATGCGCGAACGTTGTCAAGGTCCGCCTTTCGGCGACCGAACTCGTCGAGGTCACGTTTGGCCTCGTCTCGAATACGTTTGGCGACCGCCTCCATGACATCGATCTTGTCGAGCCCGAACACCCCCTTGAGGGTCTTGTCCCGATCGGCGTTACCCGCTTTCAAGAAGTCGGAGAAGCGACCTTGGGCAAGCATGACCGATCGGTTGAATCCATCGAAATCGACTCCCAGAATCTCCTCGATGCGAGCGTCGACGTCCCCCTTGCCGAGAATCGTCTCAAGTGGCTCGCCATCGGGATCATCCGGGTCGATGCGATAGAGGGCATGGGGGCTCTGCCCTCTCCGCCGGAGCGCCCTGACCGATTTCCATCGGATTCCTTCGACGTCGAACACCAACTCGACCTTGCCCACATCGGCGCGCTGGTGAATGAGCGAACGCTGATTGGCCTTTTCAGTGGGGGTTTTGCCATAGAGGGCAAAACAGACTGCGTCGAGAATGGTCGATTTGCCCGAGCCGATCGGGCCGACGATTCCGACGAGGTGGCGCCCGGTCCAATCGATCTCGACCTCGCTGGCATAAGAGCGAAAGCCGTCAAGCTTGAGCGTGACCGGTCTCACTCCTGGCGCCCAGCTTCGTCAAGAACGGTTCGGAATGCAGTCAAAAGTTCATCGGACGGCTCGGCCCCAGTCCGTTTGGTCACGAAGTCTCGATACAACTCGTCCCACGCCAGTCCGGACCGCGCCGGTCGATCGACTTCGGCTCGAGCATAGGAGGCAGCGACCTTCACCAGGAATGGGAAGTGCTGACGGGCCCGATCGGCCAAGCCCTGATCAGGACCGTTGGTTTCGACGGTGAGATCAACGAAGGCATCGACGAGATCGGGCCGTTCGATGAGTTCTTCCCATCGGCCAGTCGCCCGCATCAGGCGCCGGCCGCCGGACAACGGGACCGAGCGAACCGAGGCCGGTAAGCCAGGTTCGGCTTCAACGATGACGACCCTCTTGCGCTCTCCTGCCTCGCCAAAATCGAGTTCGAGGAGGGACCCGGCGTACTCGGCCGGAACCTGGGCCCCCGGGATCGGCTGCGGTGCATGGATGTGGCCCATCGCCACATAGCTCAGGGAGGTCGGCACTGCTTGGGACGTCGCTGAATAGGCCTCACCCATGTGCAACGCCCGTTCCCCTCTGGGCCGTCCGTGCCCGCCCACTCGCACACCAGTCACCATAAAGTGAGCGACCAACAACGCCACCCCATCAGGTCCGGCCAACTCCGATGCCCGGGCGGCATAGGCCGTCGTGATCTGGCGGACCCGATCGGCATAAGTCCCGTACCAAGAACCCATTTCCTCCATGAAGTCGACAACTCTCCCTTCACGCAGGAATGGAAAGCAGCCAATCGCCGCGTCTCCATTGCGAGTCGTAACGGCGAGGACTCCCCCTTCCTCGGGTCGCTTGACGTCTCCAACCAGCCTGATTCCGAGCGGAGCCAGCAACGGATCGAGTACTTCAAACAGAGGACCTGAATCATGGTTTCCCGACACTGCCACCACCGGACGGGTCCCATCGCCCGACAGGTCGGTCAGTGTCTCGACGACCAGCGCGAGCGCGTCCATCGGGGGCGCCGCCCGGTCGAACAGGTCACCTGACACGAGTACCAAATCGACGTCTTCGGCATCGGCCACCCGCACGACTTCACCAAGCACATCGCGGTATTCAGCCATACGGTCATATCGGCCCAGCTTTTTGCCGACATGCCAGTCGGAGGTATGGAGGATCTTCACCGCCTAGAGACCCACGAACGGATCTACGTCCTCGCTGACCTCTTCCCTACGGGTTGCCCACGGTGGGAACGGGAAGTTGACAACCAGCGGAACCGGAATGGCTGGTTGAGAAATGACCATGGTGCCTGGTTTCAGCAGGCGCGCCCTCGCCCTGGTCGACGGAAGCATCCAGCCGTACTCCGAGCGTTCGGCTTCGGCGGCGTCGAGCCGGCCCGCCACCCGGATGGCGGCATTCTCCATGACCTCCTGGGCGATCCGTGAAGCCGTCTGTTGGGCGCCGACCAGGAGCACCCCGAGCGACCGACCGCGCTGAGCAATATCGATCAGCATGTCTTTGAGCGGGGAGTTGCCCTCCCGGGGTGCGTACTTGTTCAGTTCGTCAAGAACCACCACCGAGAGGGGGAGTCGTTGGCCGGTCTGTTCTTTCTCGGCAAACGTTTCCTGGAGCAAGGCGCCCACAACGAATCGCTGGGCCAGGTCGTGGAGCGATTGGATCGCCACCACCGTCACCTGGGCCGTAGCCCGATCAATCCGATGCGAATCACCGGCCCGGATGAGTTCGCCCAGTCGCGACTGGGCGGCATACAACCGGCGCATGAATGCCGAGACGGTTCCGCCCTGCACTCTTCCCGACCAGGTTCGGTCCGGTTCTTCGCCATCGGGGGGATCGAGAAACTCTTCGAGGGACTCGACAAGACTCGGCAGGTCTTCGATGATCCGCTCCCCTGGCTCCAACTTGACCTCGGCGCCGCGCCGCCAGCCCCCGACGGGTGGTTGGCGGATGACGACGGCTCCTGGCCGGCCGACCACATCAACCGCCCAGCGCTGCAACTGGGATCTGACCCGTTCCTCCACGAAGGACAACTGATTACGACTGTCGCCGGCGTCGGTAAACAGGAAGCGCAGCAATCCTTCGTCGATGAATTCGCGGGGCGTCCATGCGAACGGTTGTACCCCTTCTTGTCTCCCTGCCACATCGGCCAGGAGTACGTCCCCGGACTTCTTGCGGGGAGGCGCCCAAAATCCGACCGAAGGAAAGGGGGTCGGGGCGACTCCGAGGGCTTCCCACTTGGTTCGAGCATCATCGTCAAAGAGCACGTTCGGTTTGTCGAGCCACAACAGGTCTTCCCCTTTGACGTTGAACACGAGCACTCGCATGTTGGCGCCGCTCTCGCCGACGATGTCCCGACGTCCGGTCAGCATCCGGAGGAAAAACAGCGCGAAGGAGGTCTTGGTGGCGACTCCCGAGATCCCCGATATCGACATGTGCCCGCCCTTGCGACCATCGAAGAAGTCAAGATCTACGTATAAGGGCTGACCATCCCGGCCGATCCCAACCGGCAACGGGCGGCCCATTTCGTCGGCGTACAAAGCCTTGTCTCTGGCCTCGCCACTGGCCCGCTCGACCAGTTCGCCTGGATCGGGAGAGACCCAGACCTCCGGGTCGACCCGGGTTACCTGCACCTGGGCGGACCGAACTTTCTGAGCCGGCAAAATGCCGTGCTCGGCAATCCGAAAGGTATCGGACTCGTATGAAGCCCCTTCATAGACCGCCTCGGACTCGGTCACGATGCCATACGTGGCAATCTCCCCGGCCTGGGGCACCTGGGTTCTCACGACGACCAGATCATCGAGTTGCAGGTACTGGTCGTCGTCAAGGACTACCCGGAAAACCTGGGTTGACGTCTTTTCCGTTCCAATGACTCGCCCGACGCTCATGCGGCTCCGTTTGTCGACTGACCAATACTCTCCCGCAGGGCACGATAGACCAGTCCGGGGTCGCCCAGGTTGCGCCGGAGTTCACGCTCGAGTGCACCGATCGGCACGAGATTCTGTGGAGCCCGGGGATCAACGTGCAGCGGCGGGGCGGTTTGCGGAAGCAGGACGGCCGCAATGTCGGCATAAATAGCCGCCTGTTCAATTCCCAATGAGGCGGGAACCTCGCACCGCACTACCCCGGACCACGTATGGCCACCAGGTATATCGGCCAGCTTGAGATACCAGGAATACCTCGCATAAATGTGACCATCCATGAGGAACATCGGGGTCCGGTCCCCGGCCAGCAGTTTCCGCACCGCCTCGGTCTCTTCAAGGCCCAGGTAATTGACCCGGTGGGTTTTGATGTACCCGATGACGGATTGGGGCTTCAGTTCGTTGATTGGACCGTCGGCGATCACCAGATGCCCTTCGGCCGCCAAACGGGAAGAGAGCACAGCTTCGGCTTTCCGCATCCGATTATGGAAATGCCGAACCAACTCGGCCGGGTCGGTACCCGCCACCGACACTGCCTCGTACTTCAAGTTTCCGACGGGAGGAACGTCGACGACCCGACCCGACCCGATGACGGCCAATCGCTCGATCATGATGTCCCCAAACGTCGCCCTTGGGACGCTTCGATCCCAGTGCGTCGCACCAACCCCGAGCGAACCACAGAGGCCCGGAATCGGTCCTTCCGGTTCGTCAAGCGTCAAGCGAGCATCGACGCGTCGGACTCCATCGACAAAGCACACCGCCTCGACCGCATCGGCAACGGAGGACTCCGGGGTGATCGGCCGCCAGTCGGTTGTTTCAACAGTCGGATCTATGACCGACTCGCTCGGAGCAAGCGAAGGATCGTGCTCGATCGGTGCTCCATATTCGGGGGCCCAACTTTCAACGTACAACATGACGCCGATCGTACCGTGCCCCTGTGACAGTTTCGGCGCGGCGTTCGTTCCCAACGGGTGAATTGGCCCTCTATCGAATGGGTACGACCTTCAGAACAGCTTCGGAAGTGGTGATGTACCTTTCACCATCGGCTCCCTGACCGAACGACGTCACGGCCGATCCGGCCGCCCAACTGGTCGCCGTAATCAGTGACGGCGGTGGGATCATCAACAGGAAACCCACGGAGATACCCGCCGCAGTAGTCCGAGTAGAAATACGTTCCAACCAGCTCCGGAATGGCTTCGCCCCGATACACGATGCCACCGGTTATCGAACACGAACCGGAGTCCCCATGAGAAATCTCAAGGACCGGGAACGTCAAGCCGACAGTGTCACATCCCGACGAAGGCGAAAAACAATGGAGACCTTCCGTAATGGGCCACCCGAGGTTGGCGCCTCCGGTCTCCGTCTGAATGACGTCGATTTCTTCGTACGTGTTTTGGCCGACGTCAGCGATAACCATCAACCCACTCAGGTTGTCAATCCAGAAGCGCCACGGATTTCGGAGTCCCCATGCCCGAATCTCCGGCCGGGCACCGGCCAGGTCAACGAACGGATTGTCGGCAGGAATCGTATACCCGGCCCCGTCGGTGAGTGACAACCGCAGGATCGAGCCGAGCAGCGATTCACGGTTCTGGCCGTTCCCGAATCGGTCGTTGGCTCCGCCACCGTCGCCGAGTCCGACAAACAGATGACCGTCGGCGTCGAATTGGATCATGCCACCATTGTGGTTGCCGGCAGGTTGCTCGACCCGCAGAACAATCTGTTCGCTATCGGGATCGGCGATCGTCTCGTCGACGGTAAAGGTCGACACCACGGTGTTGCCATCCCGGTCGGTGTAGTGGACAACGAGTAGCGAACCCGGTTCATACAACGGGTGGAACGCCGCCCCGAGGAGGCCCCGCTCTCCGTCGTTGAGCACCCTGTCACGAATGTCGAGCACGGGTGCGCCTCCCGCAATCGAGACGATCCTCCCGGCCTTGTCGGCCACGTACGTATCAGGACCCGACGAGAAAACCAGTACCGGGAAGACCACGTCAACATCGACAGGTTCGAGCGCCAGGCCCAACAATGGTGCCACTGTCGTAATTGGCGTCGATGTTTCCGGGTCCGTGGTCGTCGGCATAGGCAACGTCGAGAAAGGAATCGTTGATGTTGATCCGTCTGGCGGGGTCCCACCTTGGGCAGTAACCGGGATCGGTGCGAGTTCGCCGGTGGCACACGCCGATAGAACCACGGCCAGGGTCAGCAACATGTACCGCACGATTCAACGCTACCGGATGGCAGGCGCTACCAACCGCTCGACCCGCCGCCCCCACCGCCACCGCCGCCGACGCCGCCGCCCCCGCCAAAGCCACCGAACCAGGAGTTGGTGTCCCTCGACCACGACTGAT
>JAENVV010000005.1 GCA_016650365.1 Acidimicrobiia bacterium | reverse complement strand
TGGGGACCTAGGTGGTGGAGTTACGGTGGAGGAGCTGCGAGCTTCAGGGATCGAGCAGCTGCCGATGGATGTCTGGATCACCGGTGATAACTGGATCTATCGATATGCGATCTCGTATGAGGAAGTCAGCGCGGCGGGAGTTTTGTCGATGCAATATGACCTGTTCGATTACGACGAGAACGTCGTCATCGACTTGCCAGACGAAGATAACGTGACTCCTATGGAATCGTTCGGGCCATGAGATCGTTCGACGTCGGTGAGCTAGCCGATCAGGTGTTGATCGACCCCGAGGGTGGCGAGCATCGCCTCGGCGACCGGTGGGCTGAAGCGCCTGCCATCGTGCTGTTCCTCAGGCACTTTGGCTGACTGACGTGCCGCGAGCGGGCCGGTCAGGTCCGCGACAGATATGAGGAGATCACCGCGACAGGGGCGACCGTGGTCGCCATCGGAACCGGTGGCAAGCGCTACGCCCAGTCGTTTATCGAAGATGAGCGCGTGCCCTTCGACGTCCTACTCGACGAAGATGGGTTGGCTGCCGAACTCGTCGGAACCGGGCGGCTCGGATTGGCTTCCATCGCCAAGCCGTCCGCCCTGGCGGCCGGGGCGCGTAGCCTGGCGGCCGGCCATCGCCAACGCAAGAGCGGTCGCCGGCCATTCCAGCTGGGTGCCACCCTGGTGATCGGACCGGGCGATGGACTGTTGTATGCCGACTTCGAGGACCACGCCGGCGATCATGCCGATCTCGACGAGGTGATGGCGGCGATCCCCTAACGGGCAGCCGGTGCCCGCCCCATCGCAGGCGAGCACCACCTTGTGTGTGGCTACCGCCTGCCAACCACCGCGGCTGCGTACGTTTCGTTGGAGTCCTGGTTGTACCCGCTCACCGTGAAGTAGATGGTTGTATCGCTCACGGAGATCTGGTTCAGCCATAGATCGCTGTCGGTTGCGACCGACCCCAAGAACTCGTTCAAATCAATGACCGACCAATTCACCAGGTCGTCAGAAAACAACAGATCGATGCTGGTTTGGCCGCCCTCGTAGTAGGAGTCAGTCGGGCTAATGGTCGTAGTCGTCTCCAGGCCATCTGAGCCGTTGGTGTTGGTACTTGTCTGGAGTGTCAGCCAAACGGCCATGGCACCGGCGCTGCCTTGACCAATCCACCGTTCGCCGTTTCCGGATTGGAACCCGCCAGGTCGGTTGGGAGTGACTAGATGGTCATTCGGCCGAGAGAAGAGCCAGCAACGAGGCGGCCCCGGCCCGTACGCCGGTTTCGATCGCCCGCTCATCGATCGTGAAGAAGGCCGAATGCAAGGCAGTCTTTACCGATACGCCGTCCCAAGCACCGAGTCGGAGCAGTGCTCCCGGGATCATCTGTAGGTAACTGGAGAAGTCTTCAGCTCCCATGGACGCGTCGGTGCCCACCGTCGACCCGGCGCCGAGTTCGCCCTCGATGGCCGCCCCGGCGGTGGCCAGTGTGGCCGGGTCATTCACGACCGGCGCGATCCCTCGACTGTACGTCAGCTTGGCGATAGCGCCGGTCGGAGAGACGATTGCCTGAACGAGGCGCTCAAGACGTTCGGGGATACTCTGCCAGGTGGGCTCATCAAGCACCCGGCAGGTCCCTGACATCCGGACTTCTGTGGGAATGACGTTGTCGGCCGAACCGCCGGCGATCTGGCCGAACACCATGGCGACCGGGATGCGAGCGTCGATGCTCCTGGCGAATTGGGCAGGTAAGTCGGTGAGCATCCGACCGGCGGCGTGGAGGAGGTCGACGGTTTCGTGAGGCCGGGCCGTGTGGCCGCCAGGACCGGACAACATGATCTCGAAACGGTCGGAGGAACTGGTGATCGCACCAGCCTTGAGACCGACCTTGCCGACTTCAAGCGAAGGGTCGACATGGAAAGCGAGGATTGCAGAGACATCGTCGAGAATGTCTTCGTTCACGAGTAGCTGGGCTCCCCCCGGGAAACTTTCCTCGGCAGGCTGGAAGATGAACCGGACCCGGCCGGGGAGTTCCATCCTGGCGAGATGCTTGGCGATCGTTACACCAATGGCCGTGTGGGCGTCATGCCCGCAGGCATGCATGACGCCTGGGGTTTTCGAAGCGAACGCCACATCGGTAAGTTCGTGGATTGGTAGGGCATCGAGGTCGGCTCGAAAAGCGACTCTCTTGCCAGCCGACCCCACGTCGGCGATGAGACCGGTCCCGGTGCGACGGGTGAGGGTGATCCCCGGTACATCGAGAGCCGTCGCGACCGCATCGGTCGTTTCCGTTTCCTGATATCCGAGTTCGGGATTGTGATGTATGGCCCGACGCAGTGCTGTGGCTGCCTCGATGAGGTCCGTTTTCAATTCAAACATGAGCGGCAATCCTAGGGTCTGCTCCGATGGTCCGTCGAGCGCGATAGTCTTGCGGCGTGGACCACATCAGGATCGCCGGCGCTCAACTAAACCTCACCGTTGGGGACCTGGATACCAACACCAGTCGCATTGTCGAAACGATCGCATGGGCGCACGCTCAGCAGGCCCAGATCGTGGTCTTCCCCGAACTGTCGATTTCAGGCTACCCGCCGGAGGACCTGGTACTCCGCGACGGGTTCGTGTCTGCCAACCTCGACGCACTTAACAAGATTGCCGAGCAAGTCGGCGACATCGTGGCCGTCGTCGGCTTTGTCGACCGAGCCGATGAGATCGATGAGGAACCCGATGATGCCACGTCTCGCACCGTGGCGAATGCGGCTGCCATTCTGCACCAGGGTCAGATTGTCGGCACCTATCACAAGGTCTTGCTACCCAACTACGGAGTCTTCGACGAGAGCCGGTACTTTGTCCGGGGTGGCGCCCCTGCCGATCTCCACCGGGTTATCGGTGTGAACCTGGGTGTCTCGGTCTGTGAGGACATCTGGCTCGCCGACGGTCCCGCTGCGCAGCAAGCCGCGTCGGGAGCTGAGGTACTGATCAATATCAATGCGTCCCCTTACGACTTTGGCAAGGCAGCCGCCCGCGAACAGATGCTCGTTGGTCGGGCCCGGGCGGCCGGAGTGCCGCTGGTCTATGTGAACCTCGTTGGTGGCCAGGACGAGCTCGTGTTCGATGGTGGGTCGTTGGTTGTGGCCGCCGACGGCACGGTCCTGCATCGCTCGCCTCAATTCGTCGAGGACCGGTTTGTGGTTGATGTTCCCCTGGCCGGCGTTGCTCCTGGCCCGGCAGGCTCGCTCGCGACACCCATGGAACCGAACGAGGAGCTCTACTCGGCCCTCGCTACCGGTCTTGGGGACTACGTTCGCAAAAATGGCTTCAAGCATGTCGTCATCGGGCTTTCCGGGGGGATCGACTCGGCCTTGACAGCCGCGCTGGCGGCAGACGCGCTCGGCCCCGAGAATGTGTGGGGGATCTCGATGCCTTCGCGATTCTCCAGCGAGGGGTCGATTCATGACTCCAAGGAGTTGGCCGATCGGCTTGGTATCCGTTTCAACGTGCTCCCCATGGATGACATCTTCCAGGCCCACCTCAAGACTTTGGAGCCGGTATTTGTCGGAACCGAATTCGGAGTCGCCGAGGAAAATCTCCAGGCGCGGGTGCGGGGAGCCCTCATCATGGCTGTCTCGAACAAATTCGGGGGCATGGTGGTCGCCACCGGGAACAAATCAGAGATGGCTGTGGGCTATGCCACCCTGTATGGCGACATGGCGGGCGGATACGCAGTGCTCAAAGATGTATTCAAGATGCAGGTGTATGAACTGTCCCGCTGGCGCAATCGCAACGGAGTCGTTATTCCCCAGTCCATTATCGACAAGGCTCCTTCGGCCGAACTCCGCCCGGATCAGAAGGACTCGGATAGTCTCCCGGAGTACCCGATCCTGGACGCGATTCTTGAGCGCTATATCGAGGAAGATCGATCGATCGGGTCGATCGTCGCCGAGGGTTATGACGAAGCCGTGGTTCGACGGGTGTGCGGACTGGTGGATCACAACGAGTACAAACGTCGGCAGGCTGCCCCCGGGGTCAAGATTTCGGTCAAGGCGTTCGGTAAGGATCGGCGACTCCCGATTACATCCAAGTATCGGGGTGGATGAGTGACGGTCTGGATCAACGGAGAGCCGTCAGAAGCCGGCACGGTGTCGGTTCACGACGCAGGATTCGTTCGGGGGGACGGTTGTTTCGAGGCACTTCGATCCTATGGTGGGCGCGCCTTTGCGCTGACCGAACATATTCAACGTTTGCAGTGGTCGGCCGCAGCCCTGGGGATGACGCTTCCGGTCGCAGACGAGCTTGAAGCGTGGATTGCGACCGCCGCCCGGGAGGCGGGGGATGGGATCGTGCGAGTGATCGCCACCCGCGGGGGACCGGATCAGATAGTGGCTCCTCCGATTGTCGTCGTTATCTCGGAACCATTGCCGGCTCTTCTGGAAAACTTGGCCTTGCTTCCGATTCGGGCACCGTGGCACTCTGCAGGGCGCCCCTGGGAATTGGCGGGAGCCAAGACACTGTCCTACGGGCCAAATGTCAACGCCGGCCGGGTTGCCAGGGAACGGGGATTCGACGATGCCCTGCTCGTGAGCGATGACGACATCGTCCTGGAAGGTCCCACGTTCACCATTGGCTGGGTGATCGACGGCGTAGTCGAAACCCCCGCGCTGGATCTGCTGATCCTCGACTCCATCACGCGACGCTACGTCCTCAATCTGGCGGAAGAGGTCCTTGAGGGTCGGTTCCATCTCTCACGAATCGTCTCGGCCTCTGAGGTGTTTGTAATGTCGACGATCAAGGAAGTCGTCGCGGTCGCTCGCCTTGGCGAGTTCTCGTTTGAACCAGGGCCGGTAACGGACCGCCTGGCGCGAGACTTTCGGGCAGGATTGATTGACGCCGGTTATACGGTCAGCCCCCGCGAGTAGAGCCTGCCTAGTCGGCCGCCCCACATTCGACTTCGGCGGCTAGTCCGAGGAGGTCGACGGCCGCGGCGGCGAACTCAGCTCGGGTGATCACAACATCGGGATCGCTCAGGGGCAGATCACAGGCGGCCAGTCCGAGCACCGTCGGTCCGGTGCGGACCGGAGCGGTATCACCGATGGCCGCGAACATTTGAGCCACGCCTCTGGCGGTCAGCGGCTCGCCGTCGCAGTAGCGACCGACTCCACAGTCGAACACGCTTACGATGGCGGTCAAGGCCCTGGTGCCCGTCGGAGGCTCGTATTGGATGATGTCCCTGGCCGACAGGTCCAGTCCGAAAGCGTTGTGAATGAAGCTCTCGACGTCGGCTCCGTAAACGGGGGCGTCCGGGCAAAAGGCTGAGCCGAGCGGCAGTCCACAGCCAGTAACCAACCCCAGGGCGGTTAGCTCACCGATGGCTGCTTCATAGTGGCTTCCGTCGTCGTCAACGTAGGGGAAGCGGAACGGGCCGGTCATATCGAATTCCACGATCTCCGGGCTGACCGCCAGGCCGGCCATGGCTGCAGCGGTCGAGGTCGACTCGGAAGCCTGGAGCGAAGGGACCGCGTCGACTGCAGTACCGTCGGGCATTCTCAACTCGAAGTGGAGGTGAGGAACCGTAGTTTCGGCGTTACCAGAGTCTCCGATCCAACCGAGAAGTTGGCCACGTTTGACGGGCGTGCCAATGGTGAGGTCGGGGGCGATGCCCCAACCGGCGCCGTCGTCAGCCCAGAGGGAGTCATTGTTCAGGTGGATGTAGTAGCTGGTCCATCCATCCGCATGCCGAACAGCCAGGCTGCAGCATTCATTGCCAAAGAATGAAATTACTCCGTCGGAAACCGCGTAGACGGGCGTGAGCTTTGATCCGCCGACATCGGCGCCTTTGTGCTTCCGGCCTTCTGGTCGGTCGGCACCGAACCCGGAAATCACGCCGGGAGCATGACCAACCGGGGATCCCATCTCGTAGACGAACGGGCGGCAATTCACCTCCGGCGCATCGGGAGGGACGGTAACGGGGGTAACGGGGGGCGTGACGGGGGCGATCGGTGTTCGGCCGCGACCGCCAATCGAAATCGGCGTATCAAAGGGTGCCGGTTCGACGGGTTCCGGGAAGAGGTCACTGAGGGTGACGGGATCGCACATCGACAACCGGTCGGACGGGTTAGGGGTGGTCTGGGCGCCTGCGACTATCGGACTCACCATAAGCAAACCCGTAAGCATCAGAATCCCGAGATACCTGGTCATGCTCCCATACCCATGTCGAACTAGCCCCGTCCCATATACTATCGTCTTTTTGGGACGGGAACCATAGACTTTCCCCCATCGTTAAAGGACGGTATGAGAACACGAATCGCATTGCTCGTTCTACTCCTGTTGGCCAGCATCGCCTGCAACCGTGGTGATGACGAGGCTGCCTCGACCACTGCCGTTACCCTCGCCGGTTCGTCGGCTACCACGATTCGCTCTGGTTCGGCGACGCAGAGTGGTGCTCAGGGCTCCACGACCTCCTCGACGGCTCCTTCGACAAACGGCTCAACACCGGCGGCCGTGGATCCCATCGCCTATGAGGTCGCGTCGCTGAAGACCATGAACGATGGGGTCGATGCCCTCATCGTGGTCGTTGGAGACGAGGAATATACCTTTGACGAGATGGAAAACCTCATGCGCGACATTGTCGAAGAGTATCCGGCCGCTAATTCGGTCAGAGTGGTCTCGGATCTTGCCGCGGTTGGTGCAGCGAGTCGATATGACACCGCTGACGCCCTGGCTGAAGATGCCGCCCTTCTCGAAGAGCACTTCCTGGTCGAGCTGGTCGACGGGATCCGGCTGATTTTCCGGGGACCATATGAACCGATGGGCCAGGCTTCCCTCGGATCGTGATTAGCGGTCAATCTTTGCCCTCCAGGCGCCGATAACGAGAGAGTATGAGCTCGCGAATCCTTATTGTGGATCCCGATGCGACTGCCAGGGCCGTCTCCGAACAGGCGATGATTGCAGCGAATATTGAAGTCGTTGGATCTGTCGCATCCGGTGAGCAAGCCCTGGCGGTTGCCAGGACCGCCCAACCAACCATCGTCCTGATCGATGTTGGTGTTGAGGGCATGACCGCCGACACGACGGTGCGGAGGTTGCGCGACCTGCTCGGCTACCGCCTCGATGTGATCGCTCAGATGTCTTTTTCCAATGTCGACTCCGTAGTCGACATGGTTGCCACCGGAACGGCCGCCTTCATCGTCAAAGGTAAACTCGACGATCTGGTGGCGGCGGTTCGGGCGGTGTCAGCCGGCTCAGGCATGTTGTCCGCGGAGGCCAGTCGGCCCCTGCTCGAAGAAATCCAACGACGGTACGAAGCCGAGATTGAACGTAATCACGAGTTGGAGGCGACTGTCTCACGGCTCGAAGCGGTCTCGGTAACGGACTGGTTGACCGGCCTGAAGAATCACGGGTTCTTCTGGGATCGCCTGGTCGAAGAGCTTGAGCGGGCCAGGCGTTATGACCGCCCGCTTGCCGTGATCATGGCCGACATCGATGACTTCAAGGCTGTGAACGATGCGTACGGGCATTCCGTCGGTGATGAGGTCCTTCGTGCCGTGGGGACGGCCATTCTTGGTTCGGTCCGCGAGTCCGACATCCCCTGTCGGGTCGGCGGCGAAGAATTTGCCCTCATCATCCCTGAAACCGATATTGATGGCGCACTGCGAGCCGCTGAGCGGGTCAGGATGGCCGTCAACCACCTGAGCCTGCCAACGGTTGGGTCGGTTGCCATAAGCCTTGGCGTGGCGGTTCACCCCTATCACGCTGCCAACGGGGCGGCCCTCGTCGAAGCGGCGGATCGGGCGCTCTACGAAGCCAAGCATGCTGGAAAGAACTGCACCCGCCTGGTCGGTGGTGATTCGGGTCCGGTCGAACTCATCGGATCGATGGGTCCGGTCGTGGCTGCGCTCCTTGCCGCCCTGGGCCTTAAGGCTCCCCGCCTGGTGAACCGGTCCCGACGAGTTGCCGAGTTATCCGTCCGACTTGCCGAGGTGATGGGGCTTTCCGTAGTCGACGTTGAACGGTTGCGGGTTTCTGCCCTCCTTCATGACGTCGGCGTATTGGGGGTGCCGGAGAGCATCTTGATGAAGCCGGGGGCGCTCACCGATGACGAGACGTTGGCCGTCCAGCAGCATCCGATTCACGGATATAACCTTGTCGTGGACGCTACGCGCCCGGAGATTGCCGCGGCGGTGCGCGCTCACCACGAAGCATTCGACGGTAGCGGGTACCCTGACGGCCTCAGCGTCAAGGCGATTCCGCTTTTCGGTCGGATCGCCCATGTGGCAGACGTTTTCGAAGCGATGAGAGCGGACCGGCCTGACCGGCCCGGACGACCGAGGGCGGCGGCGATTGCCGAGATTCTTGGCGGTTCGGGCACGGCCTTTGATCCCGAGGTTGTCGAGGCGTTGATGAAGTTGCTCGAGTCCGACGCAGGATCCGGTGGCGCCACCATCATTGACTTCCCTGCCTGATTGGAGTTTGGTCGCCTGGCTGTCCTAGAACAGCAGGATCGACGCCATGGCGAGGAATCCGCCGAATCCGGTCAGGTCGGTTATCAAGGTCACGAAAATGTTCGACGCCAGGGCAGGATCCAAGCCGAGGCTTCGGAGGAGAAGCGGGATGCCGGAACCGGCCGAGGTGGCGATGACCAGGTTCGTGAACGAAGCGAGGCCGACGACCGCCGCCACCGAAACATCCGCTCTCGTCAGCGAGACCGCGAAGGCGAGGGTGCCAATCGCCAATCCAGAGAGGGCGCCGATGGCGAGCTGTCTCCCCAAGATCCCTGGTATCTCGGATCGGGGAACGTCGTCTGTGGCCAGGGCGCGGATCGTGACCGCCAGGCTCTGAGCTCCGGCGTTTCCTCCGAGCGTGGCGACGAGTGGCATAAGGGCTGCCAGGACCGGCAGGTTGGCGATAACGCCCGACTGGCGACTGATTGCTTCAAGGGTGCCCAACGCCAAGACGAGGTTGACGGCCAACCAGGGAATTCGGTTCCGCACCGATTGATAAATCGAAGAGTATGGAGTCTCTGATTTACCGGCCCCCATGGCGGTAGCGAAGTCCTCGGACGCTTCCTGCTGAACCGCGTCGATGACGGCTTCGGTGGTGACCATGCCCAGCAGTCGACCGTTTGTCTCGACGACGGGGAGTCCGAAAAGGTTGTACCGGGTGGTTAGCTCCGCTACTTCCTCCCGGTCGGTGAACGGCGTGACGGTGACCGGATGGGCGACCATTACCCCTTCAAGGCCAACTTCTGGCGGATTGAAAACCAGGTCCCGAAATGATAGGACTCCGAGGAGGCGTTGCTCATCGTCGACGATATAGACGTATGAGAGGTCCTCGAGAACTTCGTGCATCTTGCGCACGGCTTCGATGGCTTGCCCGGCGGTGATGGTTACCGGCAAAGCCGCCACTTTGGTGGTCATCAAGCCGCCAGCCGAATCCGGGGGATACTGGAGCAACGACTCGACGGTGTTCGACATATCGTCTGCCATGATTTCGAGCACGGCGTCGCGATGTTCGGCCCCCAGATGGCCGATGATGTCGGCGGCTTCCATCGGCGTCAGAGCGGCCAAGATCCTTGCAGAAGCTTCGGGGCTGAAGCGTTCGACAAGGTCGACTGCCAGATCGCTGCGAAGTTCGTCCAGTACCTCGGCCGCACCCTGGCTGGTCAGCTCAAGTAACAGGTCGGAGGCGGCGTCCTCTCCGAGCTCTTCGAGAATATCGGCGGCGTCGGCCGGGTCGGCTTCGGCGAGCGCCGTCCACTCGGCCAGGTGGCTATCAAGGTATCCCTCAACCTCGCGCGGGTCGGTCTTCGCCCGTTTCCGTAGGTGGGTCGCGTGCTCGCGGGGGGTCCTGAGACGGAATTTGACCATGGATTTCGTCCTCCAGTTACCCCTGGTACGGCTTGATATCCACCACTTTGAGCGTGAACGTTCCACCAGGAGCCTGGTAGGTGACCTCCTGGCCGACGGTCGCCCCGAGGAGGGCAAGACCCATCGGCGAGGACGGTGAGGCGAGGACGTAGCCGCGAACCTTGTTCTCCGGGGTTGCGACGAAGTACTCCATTTCATCGCCGTCGGCATCGACGGCGACAACGATTGAACCAACTTCTACCTTGCCGGAGTCGCTTGCTTCGCGCACTACCGCGTTTTCGAGAATATGGCGGAGTTGTCGAATGCGTGCCTCCATCATGCCCTGGGCGTTTTTGGCGGCGTCGTAGTCGGCGTTCTCGCGAAGGTCTCCGTGACTGCGGGCCTCGGCGATCCGCGCCTCGATCTCGATGCGCCCAGGCCCGGTCAACTCGGCATATTCGGCTTTCAACCGCTCAAAAGTGGTCGGAGTGAGCCAGGTTGTTTCTTCGTTGTTCATTTCACGAGGTTACTACCCGAAATGTCCCGCAATGCCACAAATCTCATGTGTGTAGTTCTATGATCGGGCACAACGGAGGTGTTTGCGGTGGCGCTGACCGCAACGGAGGCGGCAAGACAACGATTCTTGAAGACCGGTCGCGGGTACGCGCGCCGCGAGGTCGATCATATGAGGCGCCGGGTGGCTGGATCATTGCTTGTGATCGAGAGGAACCTCGGCGAGGCGCTTCCCGTCACGAGTGACCAGATCCGACTGGCAGCCTTTCCGTGGGTCACGGGAGGCTACGACTATGAGGCCGTTGACGAGTTCCTTGAGCGGGCAGGCCGGATTGTCGGTGCCTACGAGCGGGCGCAAGCCGGGTACGAGTTGGCGCCTGCCAAGCCGTTCCAGCGACTCACTTCCGACGAAATCACCGGACTGGCCCTCACTGTCGTCTTCCGAGGCTATAACCTGAAGGAAGTAGACCGGTTCCTGAACCGGGTCTCTGGAACGTTGTACGCATGTGAGACGGGCAGACCGTCGCCGCTTGTTGACGCCTCCGAGGTTGCGAGAAAAGTGTTTCCCATTTCCATGCGCGGCTATGCCGAACGGGAAGTCGATGAAATCCTTGATCGGGCAGCTGAAACCATCAGCCGCTACGAGCGTGACTTCCGAAGACGCTCAGAAACCGGCACCGGGATCTGATCCGTCCCGGAAAGGGGATTCATGTCTGAGCGGCTTACTGCCTTTTCACATGGCGCCGGCTGAGCGTGCAAACTCAGCGCAGCTGAGTTGGCGCAGGTTCTGCGCCCCTTGCACAATTCCCCTGCCACACAGCATCCCGATCTGATCGTCGGAATCGAATATGCCGACGATGCGGGTGTCTTCATGGCGCCCGGCGGAGACGCGCTCGTTCAAACCGTCGACTTCTTCACACCGATCGTTGACGACCCGTTCGACTGGGGGCGAATCGCCGCGGCCAACGCCCTGTCCGACGTCTACGCGATGGGTGGTGACCCCCTCACGGCCCTCCAACTGGTCGGGTGGCCCCGGGGGGTCATTGGCTTTGACGTGCTTGAGCGAGTTATCGAAGGCGGCCTTTCCGTCATGGAAGAAGCTGGCTGCACGGTCGTTGGCGGCCATTCGATTGATGATCCCGAACCGAAATACGGATTTGCCGTAACCGGCATCGTCGAGCCGGGTCGACTCCAAACCAACGCCGGAGCCCGGCCGGCCGATCAACTGGTTCTGACCAAGCCGCTCGGGACGGGCATTATCACCACGGCTCTCAAAGCCGGAAAGGTGGACGAGGAACTCGCCCGCTATTGCATCGAGACGATGGCTGAATTGAACGCTGGGGCTTCGCTGGCCATGGCGGCGGTCAATGCCCACGCCTGTACGGACGTGACGGGATATGGTTTACTCGGCCACCTGCGCGAGTTGCTCACGTCGGCTGGCGTAAGTGCGCTCATCGAGGTCGATCAGGTCCCGTTGATGGACGGTGTCGAGGCGCTGCTCGAGGCCGGCTTCTTTCCCGGAGGCAGTCAGCGGAACCTTGAAGAGGTGTCCCCGCATGTGACATCGGACGTCGAACCAGCCTGGCTTCAGCTTTTCGCGGACGCTCAGACCAGCGGGGGCTTGTTGATCTGCGTCCCGCCAGCCGAAGCTCAGGACCTACTCGATCGGCTTGAAGAACACGAGTGCTTTGAGAGTGCGGTCATCGGTGAGATTCACAGTGGGGCAGAAGGCACCATCCGACTCGTTCGGTGACACTCCTAGACTCGCGCCATGTCTACGTACCGTATTGAGTCGATTGCTCAGGCGCTGTCGATCGGCCAGATTCAGCGCCATATTTTCCTGTGCGCCGATCAGTCGACGGCCAAGTGTGCCCCGGTCGAGCAGACGAACGAAGTCTGGCGGCACCTCAAGACGCGGCTCAAACAAACCGGTGCAACGAGCGCCCCACCGGTCTGGCAAGCCCAGCTTTCAATGCCGCCCACCCCACCCACGCCGGGCGACGGGTCCATCCTGCGCAACAAGGTCGATTGTCTCAGAATCTGTGAAATGGGACCGATCGCCGTCGTCTACCCGGAAGGCGTGTGGTACCACTCGGTGACTGTCGAGGTCCTGGATCGGATCATCGACGAGCATTTGATCGGTGGCAGCCCGGTGGACGAGTTCATCTTCGCCAGGGACGACCTGACGTGAATCTGCTCAAGAAGATTTTTATCGCCTTGATTCTGTGGCGCCTGTTCGGGCCGGAGATTCGACCGTCATTTGCGCCAAATCAGACTCATCCCATGGAGATACCCGGCCGGACGGTCTTTGTCAACGGGCGAGAAGTGTTCATCCGGGAGGCCGGCCCGGTTGACGGGTTACCGATCGTGCTCGTGCATGGGTGGGGGGATCCCTCGAACGTCATTTATGCCAGGATCATGCCGGCTCTGGCCGAGGAGTTCCGGGTCATCGCAGTCGACAACCGCGACGCCGGCAAGTCGGATGCGGTCCGGAGTCGTTATGAAATCGCCGATGCGGCCGACGATCTGGCCGGCGTCCTCGACGCCCTTGATCTAACCGGGTGTGCGGTCTTCGGGTACTCGATGGGTGGCATGATCGTTCAGGAACTTGCTCACCGCAGGCCTGATCTCGTCGGCAAGATCGGGTTGGGAGGAACGGCCGCCCACGTCTCGATAGGGGGGACGGCGGGAGCCATGCTCGCCTCGATCGCCTTCTACCTTGCTCGAGGCATCGAACGCTTCACCCGGTCCGAGGTGTCGTTCGTTCGCACTAAGTACCTCGAGCGAGTCGGTGCGATCTCGGCGAACGAAGCGCAACATTTCTGGTTGCAGTCCATTGGCCGGGACCCGGAATCGTATTGGGCTGCCGGTTTCGCGGCTTCGGGCTTCGATTCACGCTATTGGGTGTCATCCATCACCGTCCCGGCATTGGTGATCGTGAACACCGCAGACCAACTGGTGCCGGCCGCCGCGCAAGATGACCTTGGCAAGCGACTAGCCGGGGCGGTCGTCGTCGAATTGGTTGGGGCTCGTCATGAGGCGCCTCTCACCCACCACGCCGAGATGGTCGCAGCAATTTCGAACTGGTTAGCCGGCGACTGACCCGTAGGAACGTTCACCCGCCTCGATTGGTACGGTCAGCCAGTTTTCGGTCGGTGGGAGTGGACAGGAATAGGCGTCCGAGTACGCGCAATACGGGTTGTAAGCGAGGTTGAAGTCCACCGAGACCTGGCCGTTTTCGGCTGACTCGATGTCGAGATACCGTCCAGCCCCGTAGGTGGTCTTGCCCGAGGTGCCGTCCCGGAACGGGAGGAAGTAGCCGTCGTCGCCAATGTGGTTCAAGAGGGTGAGTTGGGATTCCGATCCATCCACAAGGAACCTCACCACTCCGGCTCTTTGATAGGTCCTGTTGTGCCCGTCGCTTGTGCCGATCGTCACCTCACCACCGTCAGACGGTTCCAGGTCGAGTACGAAGCGGAGCCGGTCAGACTCCGGGTAGTAGGCGAGGCCCTGGAAACCCTCAAAGTCCTCGATCGGTGAGTTCGGGCTCGCAAAGAACTCGTTTTTGGCTGAGCGGAAGTCATCAAGCTGAGTCATGGATATACAAACCTATCAGGCAGCGCTTAACTTCCCGCGGTCACCCTTCCGGTCCCACGGTTGATGGTTTAAGTTGCGTTACGACAGAACGACAGGCGAAAGCGGGATCCGTGTACAGGTTCGACCACGATGAGTTGTTTGCCCTGGCTGGATGGCTCAATGCCGTTTCAGCCGAGCTCGACGCAACTCGCCAAGCGACGGAAGCGGTGTTGGCGATGGCCGGGAGACAATCGAGTGCGGCTGCGGCACTCGGCGCGGTAGTCATCGAGTGCGAGTCGCGGTCCGGGGATCTTTTGCGCAGAGCGCTCTTTCTAGCTGATGTTGGGAGCGGCCGATGGGATGAAGCGTGGCGGCAACGCTGGGCACTATCAACGCTCTGGTGGGACATTCAAACCTTCGACGGGTCGGACAATGACCCCCAACTCGACGCCATGTTGCAGAGGGCGGTTGCCAGCGAGACGGCCCTCGTAGCCGCGCTGGAGGGGTTGACGCCGTCACAGGTGGCAGCTTTGATGGCTGGTCTCCCCATTGAGGTTGGGCGGCGCCTGGCGTCAAGAACCCCGGCGGTCGTGGCGGCCACGGATGGGATGCCACTGGTATGGCGGGAACTTGCCACGAGGCGCCTGATGGTTACCGAAGCTGAGCGTTTGCGCTCATCACTGGCTCTTCGTCCGATTCGACTCGATGAGCCGTCCGATCGTCATGAACGCGAAGCGATGCAAACGCGCCTAGCCCTCCTCGACGACTGGATTTCCTCCGACCGCGTATTCGTCTGGTTCGATCCAGCCGACGATGGGCAGCTTATTGAAGTCGTCGGTGACCTAGCTTCTGCCAAAGCGGTCGCGGTGTTCGTTCCAGGGATAAGCAGTGAACTCGATTCCTTTGAAATGGTGGCGTCGCAAGCCCGCTCTCTGGTTGCCACCGCCGAAACGATGAATGAAGAAATTGCCGTCGTCGCCTGGCTTGGCTACGACGCTCCAGCCGGGATTGGCTTCAACCTGGAAGCGGCCACGACCGACAAGGCGGTCGCCGGTGCGCCGGGCCTGGCCGATTTTGTCGATGGGCTGGCCGCGCAGCGTCCCGATATTCCGCTTTCAGTCGTGGCGCATTCCTATGGATCCGTCGTGGCAGGATGGGCGGCCGCCTACGATCACTTGCATGCCGACCGACTCATCATCATCGGTAGTCCCAATCTGGTAGCGGCCGACGTCGGGGCGCTCAACCTGCCCGGCACGGCCGGTGTTTTCGTAGGGGAGGCGCCGCACGACCCGGTCGTCGCACTCGGAGACCTTACCGATGGTTGGCGGGATGACTGGTCGGGCCTCGGACACGGATATGACCCTGGCGACTGTGACTGGTCGGCCACCGTCTTTGAGGTGGAGGACGTCGGCGTCATTGATGCCCATACGACGTATACGTCGGGCCAGTCGGCCGAAACCATCGTCAGGATCATGGTGGGAACGCGGATCGAAGACCGATGCGACCGACCGGTTGCTGAGTTGTTCTAGCATCGTCGGATGCGTTTGTTGATTGGGCTTGTTGCGATGTCGTTGGCCGTAGGTGGGTGTTCTACCGGTGGGTCTGGTTCCACGATCACCACGTCTCCACCCTCGACCCGAGCGAGTACCCCCTCGACCTCTGGCGCTGGGACGACCACTTCCAACCCGTCATCAACGACGTTGACCACGCCGACCACAACTTCGGTGACCCCCACGACCCTGGTCGACGATTCTGTCGAGATCCTCGTGACCGTGGCAGGAGGGCAGCTCACATCTGAGCGCCGGGCTGAGGTGAAACTCGGTGATAACGTCAAAATTGTCATCCGGTCGGACACCGCCGACGAACTGCATCTGCACGGATACGACCTCACCGTCGATGTCGCAGCCGGTCAGGATGCCGAACTGGCTCTTGTGGCTGAGATTCCGGGGATTTTCGAGGTCGAACTCGAGGGCCTTCGGTTGCAGGTTCTCGAACTCGTCGTAAATCAATGAAACAGTGGAGCCGCTTGGGGACCGGGTTGGCGGTCGTGGTCTATGGAGTGGTTGGCAATCCGGCCGTGGCGTTGGCTCACGGAGTGGGTGGGCGCCAGGACTTGCCGATTCCCCTTTCAACCTCGAGTACGGTGGCCGTAGCGGTCATTGTTTTGTCGTTCGTGCTGCTCGGTTCCCTGTGGCCGACCGCCCGACTCCAGGACGGTCCTCGACAGCGCAGGATCAAGGCGACCTGGTTCAAATGGCTGGTAGCCGTCGGCCAGGTTCTTGGCTTCGTCTTTCTTGGCACTGTCATTGCCGGTGGCTTTATCGGCCAACCGCGGGCCTCGTTCTCACTGTCGCCCTACGTTGTCTACATTTTTCTCTTCTTGATCATTCCTTTTGGTGGAGCGGTCCTGGGAAACATCTACTCTCAGACCAATCCCTGGCGGATTTTTACCCGATTTCTCGGATTCCCTGCACGTCCGGTTCCTCCCAGAGTCGGTATCTGGCCGGCCGTGGCCGCCTTCTTCACATTCACCTGGTTTGAGCTGGCATCGGTGACCGGCGCCGAACCGCGCACGCTGTCGCTCTACGCCATTGCCTATACGGGCTGGCTGGTGGTCTGGACGGTTCGATTCGGCGGCGATAACGCGATGCTGGCGGCTGATGGATTCAGCACCTACAACCGGTTGATTTCGGCCATCGCCCCAATCGGCCGGGCCGCCGACGGCATCGGATGGGTGTGGCGAGGATGGTTCAGGGCGTTGCCGGTGCTTCCGCGCTGGGCCGGCCTGACCCCGTTTGTGTTGGTCATGATCGGAACGGTCACATTCGACGGCCTGTCGGGTACCCAACGTTGGCTTGGCTGGTTCGGAGAGGTCGAGTCGTACGTCTGGTTCAAAACGCTGGCGATGGTTGCCATCGTGGTCGGGCTCGGTTTGGCGTATTACGGGGCTTCCTGGGGGGCGGTCAAGCTCGGGGGGACGGATCGCTCGGCCCGGGAGGTAGCCGATTCATTCGCTCACACTCTGGTTCCGATCGGTCTCGCCTATGCGTTTGCCCACTACTTCACCCTCGTCCTCTTTGAAGGCCAGAAACTTCTGTCAACGGTGAGTGACCCGTTCGACCTGGGTTGGAACCTGTTCGGAACTGCCCAATGGAAGATCGTCTACTGGTTCCCGACCGATGGAATCTGGTGGGTGCAACTCGGAGCAATCGTGGCCGGGCACGTGGCGGGGGTCGTACTGGCCCACGATCGAGCTCTCGCAGAGTTTGGTGGCGCCAAAGCCGTTCGTTCCCAATGGGCCATGCTTGGCTTGATGGTGCTGCTCACCCTTCTCGGCCTGTTCATTCTCGCCGAGGGCTAGACCTTCGAGTATTCCGCCTAGATGGAACAAGCCGAACGGCCTAGCATGCAGATCCGACGACCGGTGGCGGTGACCCGATGTATCTTGGACATGGAACTGGCGTAGACGATATTGCCGTCATGGTTGGGGTCATCATCCTCGGATTGTTGCTGTTACGCCGGAGCGAACGATCGGTGCGTACCCGCGCCGAAGCGTCAGAAGTCGAGGCTGCCAAAGACGAGAACGGTCTCGCCCAGCAACAAGATCAGGACGGTTTTTCCAACTAGAGGCGCTTGCTTCGCCCTCGGCCGTTTTGCCATCTACTATGGCGGCTATGAGCGACGTTTCTCAATCCATCGCCCAGTCGATGAAGGTACCCGAAGAGTTGGTGATGCGGTCGGCGCGGGCTCGTGCCGAAGCCTCAGGCAGTAGCGTGGACGATGTCTTGTCTGCCTGGTCCGGGGGTGGGTCGGTGAGTCCGGCGACCCCTGCTGCCGCCGCCGCGACAAGTGCACCTGCAGAAGTGGTGGCGGAAGCTCCGGCTGCCGTCCCGATCGCCGAGGCCCCGGAACGCGCGGTTGCTCAAACTGCCGCCCCGATGGCAGTAGCGGTTCTGGAGGAACCAGAAGAGCCGATCGTAGCCCCGCCGATTCGTGACCGTCTGGCGTTCGGGGCCAAGCTCGGAGCCATGGCAGGGCTCATGTTCGGAATCTTTGCGGCCGTCGTCAGTACCCGGTTTGCTCTGACCAGAATCGCTCCCGCCTTCGACGGCGAGGCGCTCAGGGCCAGCAGTCTGGCTGCCCCTGCCGACGTCGTTCTCTACGTCACGATCTTGACCACGCTGTTTGGAGGGCTGCTCGCCGGAGCCGCTTCGGCTATTCCGGCTTGGTTCGACAGAGACTTTTCCATCCGGTCGCGGCGCGGGAGCCTGACGGTGGTCGGAGCTGCCGTGGGAGCGGTCGCCGGGCTGGTGGGCTCCGGCGTGCTGATTGGGGCCGGATCTACGATCGAGCCGGTTCTCCCCGAAGATCCGGTAATGGTTGCGATGTCGCCGGTGGCCTCTTCACTGCTCCTGGTGGTGATCATGATCATTGTCGGAGTCGCCGTGGCGGCCGCTGTGCAAATGATGGCGTCGCCAGCTGGACTGACCGAGGATGAGGAAGCCGAATCAGATGTCATCAAACACCGGCTGGCCACCTCGTACCTTATGCCGGTATTGGTGATTCTGGCGATCGCCTCGTTTGTTCTGCCGTTCGCGTGGTTACTTCTTACGTTCCATGCGTCTGCGCCGCTCATCGCCATCGTGGCAGCCGGAGGTGTCCTCACGTTCGCCGGCCTGGCGGCTTCGAAACCCAATGGCACCATCAGCGCGGGAGAGTTTGCGGTGGCGGCGGTCGGGATCGGTGTTGTGTTGCTCTTCGTTGCCCTGGTTACGAACGCCGTCTCGGGTGGGGATAGCGAGCACTCGGAGACCGACCAACCAGCTGGAGACAACGCCGTTGTTCAGGTGTGGATATAAAGCGGTCCCGGCGTTCCGAATCCAGAGTTTGATTGGCTCTTAGCCCACCCGGCAGTTCCCTAGACGGTCTCGCGTAGGTTCCGCTCGATGGCATCCCACTTGCGTTCTTGCCGGTACCAGCGAAACCAGATAACGGTGATGATCGCCCACAAGAGGAATCCACCGCCGAGTTTCATGATGACCCCTGCGATCGCCTGATCCATCATTGGACTCCAGCCCCACAGCTTGGGCGCCTCTGCGTAATGCGGGTACATCGGGGTATTGCCAAAAATCAGAAAGGCCGCCGGAATGGTGGGGACCAGGGACTGGGCGAAGAGATACATCATGGCGCCCGGCGGCTTCAGTCGCGGAACCTGAGGGTGGGGGGACAGCACCGGCATCCACATCAGAACCGCCGACGTGAACAGGGTGGCATGGACGGCAAAGTGTAACCACGGAATCGTCACCATCAACTCGATGATTTGTGGCCAGTGCAGGCCTGCCAGTGTGAAGTTGAAGAAGGCGAAGGCGACTACCGGGTGGCTGGCGGCTTTGAGAAGACGGACTTGTTTTGGTTTTTCGACCAGGAATGAGGCCATCCATCTTGGCACGCCCAGGAGTAGGAGCGGGGCGCCTACGAGGGCAATAACCAGGTGTTCGATCATGTGAAAGGTGAACAGCGACTGCTCACCAATATCATGGATCGGCCAGCTTGACACGAGAAACATGACCACCAACCCACCGTAGAACTGAGCTTGTTGGCGCCTGGTGGCGCCAACCGTTCCAGCCGGAAGGACCTTGCGGGCGATGCGGGTACTGAGATAGCGGTAGGCGACCACCAGGCCGCCCATCGTCAGAGCGACGTCGTAATGAGGGTGAAATCCGAGGATTTCGTTCATCAGGTCAGGACGATGGCGCCGAGAGCTGACAGGACTGCCACATACAAAACGATGGCGGCGACGAAACCGGTGGTGAAGAACTTCGATACCAACGATTTTTCGAACCGCAGATGCATGAACCAGCCGACCACGATCACAAACTTCATGACGGCCAACAGAATGAGCAGCGGCGCAGAAATGGACGTTGTGAAGGCATCGATGCTCTGTTCCAGGTAGTACAGCGATACCTCAATGGCGGTCAGAAAGGCCAGCAGAATGGCGATCTGAGCGTATTGGCGGGGAGTCGGATGGGCGAGTGCGTGTTCTTCTGCCATGGCTTCCTCAGGGGATCAGGTAGACGATGGTGAAAATGACGATCCAGATGATGTCAACGAAGTGCCAGTACAAGCCAACTAGTTCGACGTTCAGGCCTTGCACCTCGGTAAGGCCGCCCTGTCGCTTGGAAATACCGTACAGCGACAGCAACATGAGAATTCCGAAGAACACGTGGGCCCCGTGGAACCCGGTCAACATGAAGAAGGCCGATGCCGCCGGGTTCGATGAGATTGTCATCCCCTGTTGAACGAACTCGGTGAACTCGAAAACTTGGCCGCCGATGAACACGGATCCGAGCATGCCGGTGGCGGCCAACCAGACCCTGGTCCGGTTCTGGTCTCCCGACACCAGGGCGTCGTGAGCGAGAACCATCGTCAGTGATGACATGAGAAGAACAAATGATGAAACCGACGTAAACGGGATGTCGTACAAGCCCCTTGGCAGGAGGACACTCTGGCCGGTGGGCATGAAGGCGCTGTAATCGCGTCCCTTGAACAACATGTAGTTGGAGATGAGCGCTCCAAAGAACATGAACTCCGACGACAGGAAGACCCACATACCGAGTTTGCGGTTGTCGATGCCGGTGCCCTCGTGGACATCGTGGTGGCCGTCAGCGTGCGCGACGTCAGACATCAGCTGTCCTCCCCATCGGTACCGGGATGTTCGTGGTCGGGTTCGTCGGAGTGGTGGTCGGCATGAGGTTCCTCAAGCGGCTCGACACCCCATCCGATGAACGACCCGACAATGGTGACCGCTCCGAGGATTAGCAACGGAATACCCCAGGCGGTGTTGTCGTATATGAGTCCGTAGCCGACCATTGGCATGCCAACTCCCACCAAGAACGGGTAGTACGAAGGGTTGGGGAGGTGAATGGGTTCTGGTGGATTGAGTCCGACTTCCTCGTATTCGGCGAGCAAGGCAGTGGCCTCCGGGCGTCGAACCGGTCGACCGTCCGCATCTTCGGAATACTTCTTGTGCCAGAAGTCATCGAGTGACGTTATGACCGGGTTGACCGCAAAGTTGTACTCGGGGGTCGGAGACGGCAGGGTCCACTCAAGCGTTCTGGCATCCCAAGGATCGAATGGTGCGATCGGTCCGTTGCGCTTTGACCAGGTCCAGTTGATCATGAAGATGAGCACCCCGAGGGCGATGATGAACGCTCCGATCGTGACCACCATATTCCACGGTCCCAGGCCGGTTTCCTCCGCGTAGACCCAGGTGCGGCGGACCATGCCGTTGAGCCCGAGCCAGTGCATCGGCCCGAATGTCAGGTTGAACCCGACAAAGAAGACCCAGAAGTGGAGCTTGCCGAGTGTCTCTGAGTACATTCGACCGGTCAGCTTCGGGAACCAGTAATACAGCCCCGAGAACAGGCCGAAGATGGCGCCCCCGAACAGGACGTAGTGGAAGTGGGCGACGATGTAGTAGGTGTCGGTCTGCTGCCAGTCGGCCGGCACGATCGAGTGGGTTACGCCGGAGAGCCCGCCGATGACGAACATGCCGACGAAGCCGAGCGAGAACAGCATGGGGGTATTCAGCTTGATCTTGCCGCCCCAGATCGTTCCGATCCAGTTGAAGATCTTGATGCCGGTCGGGATGGCAATCGCCATCGTTGACAAGCCGAACGCCGCCTGGGTAATCGGCGTGACGCCGGAGGCAAACATGTGATGGGCCCACACGCCGAATCCCATAAATCCGATAGCCGCACCGGCAAACACGACCGCCGGATAGCCGAAGAGCGGTTTGCGCGAGAACGTCGGGAGCACTTCGGACACGATGCCCATAGCCGGAAGGACCAAGATATAGACCTCGGGGTGACCGAACAACCAGAAGAAGTGCTGCCAGAGAATCGGATCGCCGCCCATCGACGGATCAAAGAACAGGGTTCCTACGTTGCGGTCGAAGGTGATCATGAAGAGCGCCACCGCGATGATCGGTAGCGAGAACAGGAGGAGGAAGGCGACGACCGTCGTCATCCAGACGAAGACTGGCATGCGGAGCAGTTTCATACCCTTGGCCCGCATGTTGAACACGGTCACGATGAAGTTGATCGACGAAATGAGTGATGCCAGGCCGAGAATCTGAAGCCCGATCGACCAGTAATCCATGACGGTCCCGGTGGAGAAACGAAGGCCGGAGTTCGGAGCGTATCCGAACCATCCGCCGTTCGGGCCCGAACCCAATCGGGACGCCACTTCTGCGAGGTTGCCGCCTTCCGGGGGGCCGGTCGTACCGAAGACAAACGAGCTGTAGAGGAAGATCCCGCCGAATACGAAGATCCAGTATGAGACCGCGTTCATCCGGGGGAAGGCGACATCCCGGGCGCCGATCATGAGCGGCAGCAGATAGTTGAAAAAGGCTGCCGACACTGGCATGACGAACAGAAAGATCATCGTGGTGCCATGCATCGTGAACATGGCGTTGTACTCCGAAGCCGACAGGAACACGTTGTCGGGCTGCGAGAGCTGGATCCGTAGGAGCAGCGCTTCCAGGCCGCCGAGGATGAAGAAAGTGAAGGCGGTGTAGCCGTACATGATCCCGATCTTCTTGTGATCGGCGGTCGTGATCCAACCCCAGAAACCGGTGTTGGAGTCCGGGCGGCGGAAGATGGTGCGGGCGCCTGAACGCGAAGCGGTCGTTGCCATCAGTCAAGGCTCCTCAGGTAGGCAGCTAACGCCTCGATCTCCTGTTGGGTGAGATCGATATTCGGCATGAAAGAACCGGGCTTGATGAGGGGCGGATTGTCGATCCAGCTTTCGATCGCCCCCGGATCGTCATGGTTGAGGGTTGCACCAGCGAAGACATCGCGACTCGAAAAATGCGTGAGATCCGGGCCGTAGATACTTCCGGTCGCCAGGGCGGGATTACTGGCCGTTACTCCGGAAATGTTGTGGCAACTGACGCACTGGCCGCCCAGGAATAGATTCATACCCTCCTGTTCGATCGTTCCGTCGGCCGGCATCGAGGCCGGCCGTTGCTGGGAGGTGAGCCAATCTGCGTAGTCGTCAGGGTTCATCGCGATCACCCTGGCGCGCATCTTGGCGTGCGATAAGCCGCAAAACTCCGCACATTGACCCCAGTATTCACCTGGTTCGTCGGCTCTGAGCAGTAGCACGGTGGCCTGACCCGGCACGAGGTAACGCTTGCCGTTCAGCTTGGGCACCCAATAATTGTGGATGACATCGTCCGACGACATGTCGAGGCAGATCTCGGTGTCAGTGGGCATGACGAGCACATTGGCCGTCGAGAAGCCATCGTCGGGATAGTTGTATTCGAACCACCACTGGTGTCCCGTGACCTCGATGTGGAGTGCATCATCGGCACACGAGGTGTATTTGAAGATCCGGTCGACGGTGGGAACGGCAATCGAGGCGAGGATGAGGACCGGAATGACCGTCCAGATGACTTCAAAGCGGGCATTACCCTCGACCTGCTTGGGTTCAGGGGTTCTGTCGCCCCGGTCACGGAACCGGATGGTGGCGTAGAGGAGTGCACCGGTGACCAGCACGAAAATGACGGTGGCGATGTTCAAAGTAAGTCGGAACAGGCCGTCGATATCCGTGGCGATCGGCCCCTGGGGGTCAAGCGAATCCATCGGCCCGCCACTGGCGCAGGCGGTAAACGAGGATGACGCCAGCGCGATACCTATCCAACTGCGGCGTGTCACAGTGCCAGGACCTCTCCATGTACGAACGTTTGCGGACCGAGGCTAGTCGCTCGGAACGCGGCGTATGTTACGAGTTGAACTGAGATCGGACAATTCCCTGAAAGTGGATTATTTCGATCACCGCACCGAGTCGATAATCAATTGTGGTGGGGGATTGACATGAGCCACACCGCCGATGACGACGGTTGGAACCGTCTCGTTGCCGTTGGCGACTGATCGTACAAACGCGGCGGCTTCAGGGTCATCCCAAATGTTCACCTCGTCATAGGTCACTCCGGCCCGATCGAGGCTGGAGATCAAATTCGAACAGAAAGGGCATCCGGGGCGTAGGTACACGACCGGGTTGTCAGATTGGGCTGGCATTCGTGTCCTCCCGGCTCGGAACCGGGTGGCCCGGACCGTTGTTCCTCGGGGTATCCTACGACCAACCACTGAGGACCTCACCATCACTGCGTTAGCCGAACAAGTCTCCAAACCCGGTTGGGCCGGCACCCTGGGAGCCTACGTTGCTCTCACCAAGCCACGCATCATCGAACTGCTCCTCATTACGACAATTCCGCCGATGGTCCTGGCCAACAACGGCTGGCCCGGCTGGGTCCTGGTTGTGACCACGCTCGTCGGTGGGACGTTGTCCGCCGGAGGCGCCAACGTTCTCAATAACTATGTCGATAGTGATATCGACCTGGTTATGGACCGGACCAAAGGCCGACCGCTGCCCAAGGCCCAGGTTCCCGCCGAGCACGCTCTCCGTTTTGGCGTGCTACTCGGGGCGGCCGGGTTCCTCTGGCTGTGGGCGTTTACCAATCTCCTGGCTGCGTCGATCTCAACTGCCGCTCTGTTGTTCTATGTCTTCGTCTACACGAAGTACCTGAAGCGGAATTCGCGCCAGAACATCGTCATCGGGGGAGCGGCCGGTGCCGCCCCGGTTCTCGTGGGCTGGGCCGCCGTGACCGGCCGCCTCGACCTCGCCGCGTGGGTCATGTTCGCCATCGTCTTCTACTGGACCCCACCGCATTTTTGGGCCCTGGCCATCCGATACAAAGATGACTATGCCCGGGCGGGAGTACCCATGCTTCCGGTGGTAGCCAGCGAACGCCACACGTCACTCCAGATTCTTTGGTACACCGCCATGTTGGTGCTCGTATCTCTCAGCCTGGTTTTCGTTACGAGCCTGTCGTGGATCTATCTGCTGAGTGCGCTCGTCTTCGGCGCCTGGATGATGCGAGATGCGGTCCGCCTCTACAAGGATCCGACGACGGCCATGGCCCTGTTCAGGACGTCAATTATCTACTTGGCTCTTGTGTTCGACGCGATCTGGGTTGACGTAGTCGTTCGGTAGAACGGGGCCGGCCGGCCGCCCACACCGCCCAGGTGGCCAGTGCCACCGAGGTCACCGCCAGCGCCACGTGGACGGCCTTGAAGGCAGCCGTTGCGTCGCCGGTCACGACCCGGGCGGCCGACGGGAGCCAGACAGCCAGGTTGAATATCAAGTTGGCGAAGCTGGCGGGCTCGCTCCAGCCGCTCGGCGACTCGGTCCGCCACATGAGGAGGCCTAGAAAGACGAGCGTGATCCCGAAGGCGATCGACCCGCCGATCCTGAACCAGCTCCCAGGGTCCACCCGTTCGGCGCCGGTCAGCAGGCCAATCCTGCCGCCCCAGACAATGAGCGTCCATCCTCCGGAAAGCCAGAAGATGCTGAGGGTTTGTTGGTGAGGCGAAAGTTTGGCAAGCAAGGCAGGTCCACTTATTGGAGGCGTGAAGCCTATCGAAGGACCTGACGAACACCAATCCGGAAAACTGGTTTCGGAAAGTAACCGAGGCGGGGCCGGTATCCTGACAGGATGCTTGCTGAATTCACCTACCGGCCGATCCCACTGTTTGATGTGGGTCCGCTCACCTTATCCCTGCACGGGGTGTTCGCGGCCCTCGGGTTTCTGGCCGGTTCATGGTTGGCCGTCGAGCTGGCAGCGCGGCGCGGTTACGACCGGGAAGCGTATCTTTCGATGTTCAACTGGGCGCTCGTCGGGGCGATCCTTGGCGCCCGATATTTCACCGTCGGGGCCCAGATTTCCGAAGGGGCCTCCTTCTTCCAGATCATCTCACCGCTCGGCAACTTTTCAATTCTTGGTGGAATGCTTGGCGGGATCCTGGCAGCCGCCGTCCGGGCACGGCGCCTCAATCAGCCGTGGTGGGCCCTGGTCGACACGGCCTCTTTTGGATTGGCTGTCGGTACGATCGTCGGCCGGATTGGCGACTTAGCCATCGCTGAGCACCTGGGTGCCGCCACCGATTTCTTCCTCGGTTATGCGGTCAAATCCGGCTACGACCTTGCCCCGCAACATACCGCCCTCGAATGTGGCACCCTCGGCAAAGTCGTCCCTGAGATCACCTGCGGCGTATATCACCCAACCTGGCTGTACGACATGTTGGGGGCGATTCTTCTTCTCGGAGTCCTGGCCTGGGTCAACCGGGTTTGGAAGCGTCGCCATTACGGTCAAATGTTTTCGCTGTGGGTGATTTGGTACGGAGCCCAGAGATTCCTCATCGATTTCACCCGCCAGGTTCCCGTTGAACAGGGCCTTGACGCATCCCGGGCGGCCGATGCCGTACTCGGCCCGTTCACCTGGTCACAGTGGTCCGCCCTGGTCATGGTCGTCCTGGGGGTCTGGCTCATTCGGTTTCAGGCACGGCGACAGCCGTTTGTTTCTCCAGAGAACGATGTTGTCCTGGCGGCGGCGGCCGGCCACCCATTGCATGACGACGCACCGGTGGTGTAGCGTCTCACCATGAACAAATTCCCTGTTTCATTCCGGTCTGTGCGATCTTTATGGGGATCCGGTAGTTGATCGAAACGAGATGAATCATCGGCCCGGAGTCCACGACGCTCCGGGTTCATTTGTGTAAGGACCCTGTATGGGACGCAAAATCGACCGCATATCTGAGGAAAACACCGTGGTCGCGGTGGGTCCCGTCATGTTCGGTTCAGATCACTTTCCGGTAATCGCCGGACCATGTGCGGTGGAATCGCAGGCTCAGATCAATGCCGTGGCCGAAGCCGTATCTCAGGCGGGGGCAAGTGCGCTGCGCGCCGCCGTGGTCCCAACGGGAGCGTCAGCCTATGCGTTTGGAGGTCGCGGGTCGGAAGGGGTCGCCTGGCTGGTTGAGGCCGGCCGCCGATCCGGGTTACCGGTCATCACGCAGGTGAACGAACCGCAGCATGTCGAAGATTGGTCGCACCTGGTCGACATGATCGAGATCGGCTCGTCCAATATGCAGAACTTCGAACTGCTCCGGATTGTTGGCCAGTCGAAGGTGCCGGTACTGCTCAAGCGAGCCAGTTCGGCGACCATTGACGAATGGCTGTGGGCGGCCGAATACGTACTGGCCGAAGGCAATGATCAGGTCGTTCTCGTGGAGCGGGGGATCCGCACGTTCGGGGAGTCACCCACTCTCGATCTCACCTCGGTAGCGATTGTGAAGGAGCGCTCTCACCTCCCCGTCCTTGCTCTGCCGTCTCATGCCGTGGCTTCGCGGACTCTGGTCGGCAAGTTGACGCTGGCCGCTCACGGCGTCGGAGCGGATGGTGTGATCGTTGAAGTCCATCCCGATCCAGATTCGGCGTTGGCCAATCCGGAGAACCAGATCGGGTTTGTCGAATTCGCCGAACTCATGCACGAATTGGGGGTTACCCGTCTCCGGACCGGAATCGACGCCATCGACTACGAACTGGTTGATCTACTCGCTCGTCGCCAACGGTTGGCTTTGAAGATTGGTCAGGCCAAAGCGGAAAGGGGTGCGCCGGTACGTTCGCCTGATCGTGAAGCCGAACTAATCGAGCGGGTCAGAACCCAGGCTGCCGAACTCGGATATGCCGAGGACATCGTCGAGGAAATATATGGCCTCATCCTTGAAGCGTCCCGGCGTGCCCAGGAACAGCTTCGGGAGCAGACCTAGATACGCAACTAAGGTCGGTCGCTTAGACCGGGTTCTGTGTCTTCTGTTTTAGTCGTTCGAATGGAGTCTGGACATCTAAGGCACCGTGGGGTCAATCAAAATTGTAGAATTTTCCCACGCTTGCAGCTTGTCGTTGAACCGTTCAGGATGACGCGGACTCGGACGCGTCCGCGATTGGAGCTGGTTGACTGGCCGGTGATTTGTCGGCGGAGGCTTGGAGGGGGCTCCGTGGGTTTACCATTTCGAGCCGCTGGTACTGCCGTCTGTGAATAGGAGTGACCTGGTGGGTTGGTTGATAGACGAGTCAGTGCTTCAGGACTTGGTGGCTGGATTGTCCGTCCCGGTGCTGCTCGCCATCGTCGTCGTATCGATTGCGCTGCTTGCCAAGGGTGCGGATTGGATGATCGACGGTGTAGTCGACCTTGCACAGCGGACTGGTCTGCCCAAGATGGTGATCGGGGCCACGGTGGTGGCGCTCGGGACGACCATACCCGAGGCCTTTGTCTCTGTCATGGCCGCCTTCCTGGGCAATCCGGGGTTGGCGCTCGGAAACGGCGTTGGTTCGATCATCGCCGACACCGGCTTGATCTTCGGTCTGACGTGCATCCTCGTCGCCGTGCCGGTCAACCGATTCATCCTCAATCGGACCGGTTGGGTGCAGGTCGGTTCGGCCGCCTTGCTGGTAGTCGTATCGGTGGCGGCATGGTTCGCGTCCGACGGCGAGCCGACGCTCGGCCGATGGATAGGGGTGTCTCTTCTGGTGCTGCTAGCCGGATACCTCTATGTCACCTACCGCTGGGCCAGGAAGAGTGGCGACGAGGCGTCGAATGACGGGGTCGTGGTCGAGGAGCCGATGAGCATCGGTCGATCCTGGCTCCTGATGATCGGCGGCCTTACCTTTGTCATCGGCGGCGCCAGAGTATTGGTGCCTGCCGCCTCCGAGATCGCACAGCGGGTCGGGGTTCCTGAGGATGTGATCGCAGCCACGCTCGTAGCATTTGGCACATCGCTTCCCGAGCTGATGACGGCGATCGCCGCCATTCGCAAGGGCCACCCGGAGATCACGGTGGGCAACATCGTTGGTGCTGATGTTCTCAACGTGCTGTTCGTCATCGGTGCCGCGGCAACCGCTGCGCCGCTGGCGATTCCGGATAACTTCTATTCATTCCACTTCCCGGCCATGATGATCATACTGATCTCGTTCCGGGTGTTCATCAGCATGAACCGCGATCACTTCCGGCGATGGCAGGGCGCGTGGTTGCTCGGGGTATACGGGGTGTATGTGCTCCTCCAGTATGTCTTGAACGTTGGACTGGTAGATTGAAGGTGCAGGACACCCTTCAGATCGAGTCGAGGGGCGGGAGCAGAAGATGAACGTCCTCATCGCAACCGACGGATCAGAGAGCGCCGCGGCCGCAGTCGACTTCGTTGCTAGATTCCCGCTCCCTGCCGAAACCAACCTCACTCTGTTGAGCGTCGTCGCGCAGACCGAACATCGCGCCGGAGTGCTCGACGGCCGCCACCAAGAAGCGCTCGATGCGACTCATAACATCGCGCTCACTGAAGCCGAGGACATGATCGCCGTCCAGGCTCTGGTCCTTCGCGATACAGGCCGACCGGTTTCCACTCAGGTGCGCACCGGCCACCCCGCAGAGGAGATCGTGATGGCAGCGGAGGAGACAGGGGCCGACATTATCGTCGTCGGGTCCCATGGTCTCACCGGCGTCAAGCGGTTCTTGATCGGGAGCGTCTCCAGCCAGGTGCTCCAATCGGCGGATTGTTCCGTGCTGATCGTCAAAAAGTCTGAAGATGTGCGAGAGGAAGAGCACGAGGCACCCCCGCAGGGGCGCCGATGGCGGTTGGTGGTGGCATACGACGATTCCATCCCGGCTCGAAAGGCCGTTGAGTTCTGCGTCTCGCTGCCTCTCGGCGACTCCGCCGAAGTCGAGATTCTCACCGTGCTGCCCGTAGTGACCATGTTCCGTCAGGACATCCGGCAAGAACTGGACGCAATCTGGCGCCAGACAACGGAGACGGACAAGGCCGCGCTCGCCGATGCCGCGGCTCAGATCGGTCGCGTCGCGCCGAACGTTCGCACAACATTGGTGGAGAGCGGTGACGTGGGCGATACGATCGTCAATGCCGCAGACCGGCTCGACGCCGATCTGATCATCATGGGAAACAAGGGCAAAGGAGCCATCGAGCGGTTCCTGCTCGGTTCGGTGACCCAGCGAGTGGCCTATCACACGGACCGGTCGGTGCTGGTGATCCGCGCCTCGCTCACCTAGGGCGCCGGGGACACCGGTTCCGCCAGGGCTCCGATCGGAAGTTACGCCCCATGGCCTTGCAGGGCGGGCTGCCGAGGCTGCGAATCGGTCGGCTGCCAGGGTCAACACACCAGGCCGACGACGACGAGAGAACCGCGGAGAGCACTGAGTGGGAGCCTGCGGAGCAGGCCGGCTAGCGCTTGGAGTCGCGCCAGGCGAGCCACTCGGCAAGACCTGGCATATCGAGTCTTGTGCCGTCGAACCCGAGGGTGAATTCCGTGACGCCCGCCTCAACGAGGGCATCAGCCTGATCGATGTTTTCGGGCTTGACCATTCCCCATCCGGTTGACTTGCGAATCTCATCAGGGTTCCGGCCGATCTTCTTGCACCATTCCTCCAGCACCGAGATCTTGTGGGTGATGGTTTCAAGATCCCCGAAGCCATGCCATACGTCGGCGTGTTCAGCGACAATTCGAAGGGTGACCTTTTCGCCGCCTCCACCGATGAGGATCGGAATGTGACGGGTCGGAGGAGGGTTGAGCTTTGTCCACCGTTCGCGGATGATCGGCAGATCACGATCAAGATTGCGGAGCCGCTCGGGTGCCGTACCGAACTCGTATCCGAACTCGTCGTAGTCGCGTTCAAACCAACCTGATCCGATGCCGAAGATCAATCGACCATTGGAGGCGTGATCGACGGTTCTCGCCATGTCGGCAAGGAGATTGGGATTGCGATATGAGTTGCAGGTGACCAGGGCGCCGATCTCGATCTTGCTCGTGACTTCTGCCCATGAGCCGAGCATCGTCCAGCACTCGAAGTGCATACCGTCGGGTTCCCCGAACAGCGGGTAGAAATGGTCCCAGTTGTAGGCGACGTCCACTCCCATCTCGTCTGCCATGATCACGGCGTCCCGGAGTGCGGCGTATTCGGCATGTTGAGGTTGCAGCTGAACGGCGATGCGGATGGGGTGGCTCATGTGAATCCTTTTAGGGCGAACGCCTAGGAACCTATCAGGGTTGTCGGCCTATGTCAGACCGAGAGCGCTGCTCCGATTCGGCCCGCTTCGCGTGAGCGAAGCGCCACGTGGACCTCAAGGATCTCCAGCATCTGCGCCAGCGTTTTTGTCGAGCGAACTTCGGTTTCGGCGAAGAACGCCGCAACATCGGCCGCGACTTCCGGTTGAGACAATGATGGGATGCCATCGAATAGGTGGCGCACGGTTACCTGAGGGTAGGAATCGATGATGTCATCCCAGCGGGTTCGCACGAGTTTCCAAATGGCCGGCCCCGACGCTCTGTTGCTCAGCATGCGGGCGACCACCCAGGCGGCGTCCTGGCCGCGGACGGTTCCATCGAACGTCCACTCGAAGACCTGTGCCACGAATCGTTCGTCGTCGAATGCCCCCATGGCCTGAAGGTATCGCTGGCGCAGCTGAGGGGTCGGTGCATCGTCATAGGCAGCCCGCAGGCGAGCAAAGTCTTCATCACTGCCATGGGCGGCCACCACAAAAAGTGACGCCTGGCCTACGACCGGATCGACGGAACCGGGATCATCCAGCAGGGCCATTGCAAACGGGTGGGCGTTGGCGATGGTTTCCGGGTCGTTGCCGAGGGTTCCCATGGCCCGGATCAGGTCGCCTCGCAGCAGGTTATCGAGGTCGCTCTCGCCAGGGATCGGTTCCCATCCGATTTCGTGAGCCCGCTTACCGATGATTGACCGCACCCGCCGCTCAAAGTTGGGGAGTTGGGCATCCGGAATGATGTGCATGATTTCTTTGAGGCCACCAAGGAGCAACTGCCAAATGGCCTGTTGAGACTCATTTTTGAATCCATCACACAGATCGAGATAGGCCGAGGCATGACTCAGGCCTGCCACCACTGTCGCCCGTACGTCGTCGAGCAAGGTCAGACGTTCGAGAGGTTCCATGGTCTCAATCTCGCCCAGGAGCGATCTCAGTTCGGCATCGGGATAATTGACCCGATAAAACCCATGACCGCCGCCATTGGCAAGCACCCAGTCGACGGGAGCAGAGAATTCGACGCTGGCCGTGTCGGAGTCAAAGAGGTACTTCTGCGTGACAATTTCTCCTTTGACCGATGCCTTGATCTGCATGGGTACTTCCCAGATCGACATGTCCGTCTCGTCAGCCCGGAGCAGCATGCGGCGTTGATTGAGCTTGACGGTGTTGCCGCTGATCTTGATTTCGATGAGGGGGTGGCCAGGTTGCAGGATCCAGGTGTTCATGATGTCGCCCACCGGCATGCCTGATGCCCGGTCGAGTGCTGCCCACAAATCGTTGGTGACGGTGTTTCCGAACGAGTGGGTACGCAAATAGTCTGCGACGCCCAGTCGGAAGTGGTCGCCGCCGAGAAACTGCTCGATCATTCTGAGTACGGCAGAGCCCTTTCCGTAGGTGAGAGCATCGAACATTTCGTTGGCTTCATCGGGTGACCCAACTGGATACTCGACGGCCCGACTTTCGGCGAGGGCGTCAATGGTCAGCGCGTCTGACCGTTCGGCACCGGGATCGGCCGCGAAAGCCAGCCACCGCTCCCAGTCGGGGTGCATTGCTTCGGTTGCCTTCATCTCCATGAGTGAGGCGAACGCTTCGTTGAGCCAGATGCCCTCCCACCAACGCATGGTGACCAGGTCTCCGAACCACATGTGGGCAAGTTCGTGGGCAATCACATCGACCACCCGACGCTGCTCAGCCAGCGACGTTGTATCGCGATCGAGGAGTAGAGCCGTTTCGCGGTAAATGATGGCGCCGAGATTTTCCATGGCTCCGAACGCGAAATCCGGGACGGCGATGAAGTCGACCTTGTCCCCGGGGTATGGAATACCGTAATAATCGCTCAGCCAGCGGAGACAGAATGCGCCAGCCTCCAGGGCGAAGTCCGTGAGATGACCCTTGCCGATTGGGGCGATCACCCGGAATGGCACGCCATCGACATCGATGGGGTCGGTCGCCTCAAGCGGGCCGACTACCACGGCTACCAGGTAGGTGGACATGATCATCGTATCGGCAAAGGACACTCGGGTGGTCCCGTCGCCGTTGTCCGTCCGGCTCGTTTCCAGACTATTGGAAACCGCAAAAAGGTGAGACGGGACGTTGAGGGTGATGGCGAAGACCGCCTTAAGGTCGGGTTCGTCCCAACAGGGAAAGGCCCGCCGGGCATCGGTCGCCTCGAACTGGGTGGTGGCAATGGTCTGATCATTCCCGTGAACATCGGTGAAACTGGACCGGTAGAAGCCACGCAGTTGGTCGTTGAGAGTGCCGCTGAACTCAAGATCCAGCGCCCACCTGCCGGGTGGCAGTGTGGCTGAGGTGGTCAGTGTCAACCGCTCGCTCTCGTCGTCCATGACAACGTGGGCGGCCACGGAGGTGCCCGACCCATTGTCGAACGTGGCCGACTTGACGTTCAACTCCGCGGCGTTGAGAGTCACCGTCGAGGTTGCTTCATGAACCTTGACCGAAATGGTGACTGTTCCTGTGAACGTGTGGTTATCGAGGTCAGGAGTGAGGGTCAGGTCGTATCGCGTCGGCGTCACGTGACGGGGCAGGCGATATGGATTGTCAGACACAGATGGAGCTCCTGAGGGGCTGAGTGCCGGGCAATGCTAAGACCCGGATTGATCGTTGCAAAACTGCCCGGTCAGGCGTCGTAGGATCCAGCAGTGACATCTCCGCCTTCGCCGGTCCAGTTGGTGTGGAACCATGTTCCGCGCGGCTGATCGGTTCGCTCGTAGGTATGGGCCCCGAAATAATCGCGTTGGGCTTGAATGAGGTTCGCCGGCAGTCGTGCGGACCGGTACGAGTCATAAAAAGCGAGCGCCGTCGAATAGGCCGGAACCGGGATTCCCCAGCGGACCGCCATGGCGACCACTTCGCGCCACTGGGCCTGAGTGACGTCGATTGCGGCTTGAAAGAACGGGGCGACCAATAGCGAGGCGAGGTCCGGAGTTACCCTGAATGCCTCGGTGATGTCGTCAAGGAATGCTGCTCTGATGATGCAGCCTTCTCTCCATAAGCCGGCGATGCGGCCGTAGTCGAGGTCCCAGTGGTGTTCTTCGGCCGCTGACTTGAGCAGCATGAACCCTTGCGCGTACGAGACGATCTTGGATGCGTACAAGGCGGCGCCGATGGCATCGGCGAAGTCGTCCGGGGCTTCGCTTGGGTCGGGGGTCGGACCGGTCAAGACTTGCGAGGCAGCCACTCGTTCATCTTTGAGAGCAGACACGATTCGGGCGAAAACAGCTTCAGCCACGAGCGTGACCGGCATCCCAAGGTCCAAGGCCGATATCGCCGTCCACTTGCCGGTTCCTTTTTGGCCGGCTGCGTCGACGATCCGCTCGACCAGCGGGTGACCGTCTGCATCGCGGGTGGCGAGGATCTCTGCGGTGATGTCGATGAGGAACGAGTCAAGTCTGCCGGTGGACCACCGGGCAAATACGGCAGCCATGGCATCGTGATCCATCCCCAGACCGACGCTCAGAAGGTGGTAAGCCTCGGCAATGACCTGCATATCGCCATACTCGATGCCGTTGTGGACCATTTTGACGTAGTGACCGGCGCCGTCTGACCC
>JAENVV010000004.1 GCA_016650365.1 Acidimicrobiia bacterium | reverse complement strand
TTCTCGTCCGAAAT
This sequence comes from Acidimicrobiia bacterium, assembly GCA_016650365.1. Taxonomy (NCBI): domain Bacteria; kingdom Bacillati; phylum Actinomycetota; class Acidimicrobiia; species Acidimicrobiia bacterium. The sequence continues at coordinate 2,441 of JAENVV010000004.1, read as the reverse complement.
CGGGTGATCGGTGCGGTGTCCGGGTCCGTGGGTCTTGGGCCGATGACGCCGAAAAACCAACGTCCGGCCCGTTGGATCGAGACGATCGACACCTCGAGGGTTGGCTCATTAGTAACAACCGGGCGGTTGGTAACCGGACGGGGCGGGTAGGAACCGCATCACGAGTCCCAGGCTGCCCTGGAAGATCGCCGACCCGTCAGACAGCAGCGAAAGGGTCCCTTCGTCGAACGGGTTTGACCAACGCATGGCGGTTTCGTAGGGAAGCAAGGGGAGGTCAGTCACATCGGCAAGCCAGAAAGCACCGTCGAGTTCCGTGTATTCGATACCGCAGTGAGTGGGCAACCGGTGTTGCTTCGTGTCCAATGTGTCCACCGCAACCGGCGTCACGACACCTTCCCATGGCGACCAGAGCCCGACCGCGAAGGCTGAGGCATCATCGGACGTTGGGCAGTGGATGAACACGACGTCGCTGCCGTTCTCGTCGGGTATGGCGAAGCCAATTGATCCGTCATCGGCTTGATACGAAGTTCCCTCAAGCATGTTGATCGGATTCCCAGTTTCATCCAACGTTGAGCGACCGGGACGAAAGACCGCGATGGGTCCATTCTCGGTGAACTCAGGCCACGCGGCTCCCTCGGGGTATCCATAGGTCGAGGTGACCGTGCAGGTGACAGGGGCGGTGCTGTCATCGGACGAAAACACCAGCCCGACGCTCTCATCCTCCGAGACGAACCCTTCCGGGTCCTGGACCGGGGCAAACGACTCCACAAAAGAGAACCCCGCGGGAACATCAAGCTGCATCACACCCACCGGCATTGTGGAGGGCGCAACGATTGAACCGTCGTTGGTGCGGACGATCCGGTACCGCCGTAGGCTCCGGCCCACCGAGTAGACAGCGTCATCAGTTCCCACGAGTGCTCCCAAGTCGAGTGCACTGGCATCCTCAAGCGGCACCGGAATCCACGTCATTCGTTCGCGGTCCCAGATCGCGTAGCCCGAACACATTCTCACGACCGGCGTGCCGGCGGCAACCAGAGCCCCCGGAAGACATTCGAAGAATCGCAGCGGAAGATCGCCTATCCGGGTCCACTGTTCGGAACCCCACACCGCTGTAGCCATCTGATAGTTGACGACCAAGAGGCCATCGTCGGTCCACACGTTGTCACGAGCAATTTTCGGAACCGGCGGTCCCGGATGCGATGTCCATGCGTCGTCGCCGACTGCCCATGTCTGTAGCGTCCCAGAACCGATTGCGACGACGAGCTCGCCGGTCCAATGTCCCCGGACCGGACTTGAGGAGCCGCCGACCACCGACGCGGCCGGAATATGAATAGTCGCTTCGGTGGTCGGCTCAAATGCGACGCCTCTGGTCGGGGCGACTAGCAGTTCTCCGGTCCACACCAGGCTTGATTGGAGATCAGCCCGTACGGCGTCGAAGAATTCACCTCGCAGCACACGCCAGGTATCCGTAGCCGGATCGAAGAGCGCCGCCGTAGCGCAATCATCCTCCACGATGGCCACACCGTAAACCAGGACCACTCGATCCAACCACATCGCGTCGGCCGGCCCCAGCAGACAGAGCTCATCGGGAGGCTCGGCCACCGGACGCCAGGAGTCCGCCTCAGGGTCATACAGGTGCCCGTCTTGGAGGAATCCCGATGGCCTTGGCACCTCCGGGAGGCCGCCAACGTAACCGCCCCAGGCGAACAGTTCGGTCCCGGTCCAGGTGACGGCCATTCGATTCCGGCCACCGCTGAGCGGCCCGAAATTCAGGTCCTCCCACCCCGCCCCCAGAATCGTTCCGGGAAGCAATGGTGCGCCCGCCACGGTGGTTGCAGTCGACGACACGATGGGTGGAGGGGCCAACCTCGTCGACGAGGCGGTTGGACTGGGCGGGGTAGACGTTGATAGAGCCGCGGAGGCTTGCGGCGCCGTCGCATCCGGAGGCGGAGTGCTTTGCCCGGTAGCGAAGAAGATCGCCGCGAAGGCTGCTAGCGCGACGATGACTACCCCGGCTACGGTACGTCGGCTGGATAACGGTTCTCGAGGGCTCTCGTGCACCGGGCGGATCATTGATTCTCGACCATCGGGGTTGGCCATCTAATCAAGCGTAGTTCTCGCCGTTGACACCAGCGAGATACCCGGCAATCCCGGACGCATCCATAACTCATTCTCGGTAGCACCTCAGATGCTTTCGCATCGTTTGTAGTTGAAGCCCGATCCGCACGGGGCAAGGATCGTTCTAACCCTGCGGGCACGTCCTTCCTATTCTGGGGTGTGAAGCCCGCGTCGAAATGGTCGAGCCGGTATCAGTGTGAGGGTGAGGCCGGTCTGAAAAACCGTAGGTCGGCGGTTCAATTCCGCCCCTGACCACGACAGTAGATACCGCGAGAACACCCGGAAACCCCGATCATCATTGAGTTTTCGGATGACCGTCCTTC
>JAENVV010000003.1 GCA_016650365.1 Acidimicrobiia bacterium | reverse complement strand
CCCCCCGGGGTACTCATCCGGGTCGATTGGCCGTGCTGTTGGACGAACGATTTGGGAGTCAGCCGCGCTGTGGGTCAAGTACAGTTTTGTTGCGCCCTTTTCGTGTCGAGTGGGCGCAAGCGGCTTCTGACCACGGAGGAAGGGAATACCTCGCAACACCGTTGGGGCGGTATTGATCGCCTTGCTCGTGACAGGCTGCCTGGGGAGCGACGCCGATTCAAACGACCCGGGTACTCCCAGGCCGGCGGGCCCTGAGGGCCAGATTCAATGGGATGTACCGGATCACGATGCAAACCTCGGAGGCGGTTGGATCGTTCAATCCTGCGAAGGGAACGGCGGCGTCTTGTGCGTCGAGCGAAATGGGGCACCAACCGGGACGCTTGAGACAAAAACCTATCCAGTTTCTTCTGTGGACAATCTGGACCCGGACGCCGATCCCGTTGCCAATCTGGATGCTCTGGCTGATGGATTTCACGCAGCCATTGGGGCCGACCGGGCCGCAGGGTGTCCGTCTGATTATGGTTCTGAGAATCTTGGGCCCGATGCCTTTGTTCTGGGAGGCGCTCGGGGTGTGTTCTACGGATATGTCGGTATGCTGCTCCCGGATGGCCAGCCCTCGGAGCTCAATCTTCAGTACGTGACCATCGTGGGGTCCCAAATCATCTCAATCACAGCCATCGCGTACGACGAGGGGGCTTGTCCAGGGCGAGACGGAGAGAGCACATGGGACTCGCCTACGTTGTCCAAATTCCGGCCGTACCTTGACGCGGCGCTTCACGACTCACCGCTGCCGTCGAAATAGGTCGGAATGCGGGCGGTTATTAGGCTCACGTCATGGAAGCACCGTTAACCGACAGCCGCCGCTCCTTTGTCGGGGCCAGGACGATCCTGGCCGGCTACGAGAACTACGTTGCCCGGTTCCGGGTGATTACGTCACGGGCCGAGGTGCGATTCCTTGATCGAGATTGGCACGGGATGCAGGCAGATGCTGCCGAACGATTAGGTCTCTACCGCAGCGTGGTTTCGGATGTATATGCAGACGTTGTCGGGTTGCTCGGCGATCGTGCGGAGGACCAGGCGATCTGGGCATCTCTCAAAGCCGTCTTCTCAGCACTGATTTCCGATCGGGATGATTGGGACATCGCCGAAACATTCTTCAACTCGATAACCCGGCGAGTCTTTACGACGGTCGGCGTCGACCAAGCCATCGAGTTTGTGGACACGGACTTCGATACCCCCCCGACGCGTTCGTCCGAGCCGGTATTTCTCGCCCAGGGTCGGGCCGAATCGGTGGCCGACATGGTTGGCGCGATGCTGGACCATTGTCCGTTTGCTCTGGTGAATCGAGAACGAGATGTGGCAGCGGCGACGGAGAGAATCGAGGGGCGACTCGAGCAGATCGGGGCGCTCATGAGTCTTGATGGGGCCGAGTTGGTCAGGTCTATCTTCTACCGGGGTCAGGCGGCCTACCTCGTCGCCCGTCTACATTCGGGTTCCCACTCGATTCCGCTCGTCATCGCGTTTACCAACGACGAAGCCGGGGTCGCCATCGACGCCGTCCTCACGCAGGAGCACGAGGTGTCCATACTGTTCTCGTTTACCCGTTCGTACTTTCTTGTCGATGTTGGACGCCCATACGATCTCGTTCGTTTTCTCAAACGGTTGATGCCCCGCAAACGAGTGGCAGAGATCTACATAGCGATTGGCTACAACAAACACGGCAAGACGGAGCTGTACCGTGACTTGCGGCGGCATCTGGCCTCCACCGATGAGCAGTTCGAAATTGCCAGAGGAACCAGAGGGCTCGTCATGATCGTGTTCACCATGCCGGGATTCGAAGATGCCTTCAAGATCATCCGGGATCGATTCCCGCCTCAGAAGCGAACGACTCGCCGGGCGATCATGGAGAAATACAGCATGGTCTTTCAACACGACCGGGCCGGGCGCCTCGTTGATGCACAGGACTTTCAACATCTGGAGATCCAACGATCGCGATTCTCCGATGCCCTCCTCGACGAGTTCGCAGCCGAGGCAGCCGGCACCATAGAGATCTTCGACGAGAAGGTCGTGATCAAGCAGGTCTATGTCGAGCGTCGGGTGATCCCGCTCGATATCTACGTTCGGGAAGCAGGGGAGCGGGCGGCCGGAGCGGCGGTCCTCGACTTCGGACGTTCGATCAAAGATCTCGCCTCAACCAACATCTTTCCCGGTGACTTGTTGTTGAAGAATTTTGGCGTTACACGACACGGACGCGTCGTGTTCTACGACTACGACGAACTGCGGCCGCTCACCGACATGCGTTTCAGGGAGATCCCGCAGTCGCGTGATGACGAGGACGAGATGTCGTCCGATGCCTGGTATACCGTTGGTGACACCGATGTGTTCCCTGAGGAACATGAGCGATTTCTCGGCCTGTCGCCGTCATTACGGGAGGTCTTTCTCTCGGAACACCGTGACATGTTCTCTGCAAGGGCGTGGCAGGACATCCAGGGCCTGGTGGCGGGCGGAGAGTTGTTACATGTACTTCCCTACGACGAGTCAGCTCGCTTGCCCGGTCGTCCCCGCTGGGCCGGTTGGTAAATCCGGGCGGACGCCCAGCGAGTCTGTGAGAATGACCTTATATGAGCAATAAGTGGATCATCCGGGGACTCCTCATTGCCACCCTGGCGCTCGGCGCTTTCTACGCGTATGACAACTTTGTGTCTCCGTATCGCTCCACGCCCGACGTCGTGGGATCGATGACGACAGACGATGACGTCATCGTAACGACAACCCCTCGTCTCACGTTCATGCCCGCCGATCACGAGCCGACGGTGGGAGTGATCTTCTACACCGGGGCACGGGTTGATCCCGATGCCTACGCCCCGATTGCCCGTCAGGTGGCCGATGACGGGTATCTCGTCATCATCGTGAAACACCCCTTCAATTTCGCCGTTCTCGGGGTATCCGCCGCCAGTGACGTGCTTCTCGAATACCCAGAGATTTCATCCTGGATCATGGCCGGCCACTCCATGGGTGGGGCGATGGCCGCCGAATTCGCCGAGCGGAACCAGCGCATCTCTGGCTTGATACTGTTGGCTTCCTACCCGAACGGTTCGTCCAATCTGGGCTTCCGTAACCTGAATACGCTTGTTGTGTATGGCAGTGAAGACGGTCTTGCACCGCCAGCAGAGATCGAACAGAAGTCCGCCGACCTTTTACCGAAGACCGCCGAGCTGGTACTGATTCCGGGCGGTAACCATGCCCAATTTGGAAATTACGGACCCCAAATCGGTGATGGCCTTGCCTCAATCACCCGCAACGACCAACAAGCAGCATGTGTCAAAGCGATCCTGGGATTTCTCCGCCAGTACCGTTCGTGAATTCTGACGTACCTGATCAGCGCATAACAACGCTGGTGGATGCGGAGGTGGGCGCCACCGGTGACTACGTCCTCTACTGGATGACTGCCTATCGGAGGACCGGCGCAAACTACGCCCTCCAAAGGGCGGCAGACTGGTCCCGACATCTGGGAGTTCCGCTTGTTGTCCTGGTGGCCCTGCGCCTTGATTATCCATGGGCCAACGATCGGATTCATGCCTTTGCAATCGACGGCATCATTGATGTCGTCGAAGCGCTAGGCAACCGACACATCGTTTGTGTTCCGTACATTGAACCCGAGCCGGGTGCTGGCAAAGGGTTGCTTAGGCGGTTGAGCGCTCCGGCGGCGGTGGTGGTTGGTGACGATGCGCCGGTATTCTTCCTTCCCGCCGCCCGGCAAGCAGCGGCCGCTCAGATCGAGTGCCGCTTTGAAATTATCGACCACAATGGTGTGGTCCCTATGTCGGTGACGGATCGAGACTTCAAGAGAGCGGTCGACCTTCGCCGGTTCTATCAAACGATCCTCCTCGATCATCTCGAGGACGGACCCGACCACGACCCGCTTGGTGGTTTGGACGCCAGCCGTCCCAATGTGATTGATCAAATCATGATCGACTATCCGACCGCCCGCCTGGCCCGGGACGTCATAACCGAACTTGACCTCGACCACGAAGTGCCCATTGCTCCGCTTCGGGGTGGGCAGACAGCTGCCCGAACTCGGTTGGCCGAGTTCGTGGCGAGTGGCTTAGGCCGATACGATCAGCGTAACCATCCAGCCGAACATGCCGAGTCAGGTTTGTCGCCCTATCTGCACTTCGGGCATATTTCGGTTCATGAGGTCCTGGCTGCCGTCATTGCGGCCGAACAGTGGACTCCGGCTGAGGTCGCTCCAAAGGCGACCGGGTCGCGGACCGGTTGGTGGGGCATGTCAGAACAGGGAGAGGGCTTCCTCGATCAGATCGTAACCTGGCGGGATATTGGCTACCGGGCTGCCTACTACTCCCCGGTCTACGACCAATACGAAGCCCTTCCCGGTTGGGCACGACGAACCCTCGAGCAACACGCCGCGGACCCGCGACCCTACCTCTACTCGCCCGATCAGCTGGCTCGATCAGAAACACACGATGAGGTGTGGAATGCCGCTCAAACCCAGCTCACCGAGACCGGCACGATGCACAACTATCTGCGGATGCTGTGGGGCAAGAAGATCCTGGAGTGGTCTCCACATCCAAGGATCGCCCATACCGTCATGATGGACCTCAACAACCGGTATGCGTTGGACGGCCGGGATCCCAATTCAGTGTCAGGGATCCATTGGGTGCTAGGAAGGTTCGACCGGGCTTGGGGTCCCGAGCGCGAAATATTCGGGAAGGTCCGATATATGACATCTGACTCGACTCGTCGCAAGCTGAAGCTGCAGTCGTATCTGGCCCAATATCAGCCAACCCTGCGGGGTTGAGCGCCTCGAATGGGACCCACCGTCACCTAGTCTGCTGGATGTGATCAATGCCACTCTCGCCGACCTCTTTGACGAACTTGCTGAGCTAACCAAGCTCGAGGATCAGAATCCACAATCCTTCCGGGCTCGGGCGTACGAGTCGGCCTCTCGCTCGCTGCGCGAATTGCAGCCTGACATCACGACCTTGTCCAAATCGGAGATGATCGGCCTCAAAGGTATCGGCAAATCCACTGCTGACAAGATCGGTGAATTCATTGATCGAGGGAGTATCGACAAGCTTGACCGTCTTCGGGCGATGTTTCCCGCCGACTACCGCCAGATGGTGAAGATCCCTGGACTCGGCGCCAAAACCGCCGCCAAATTGCGCGATGAGCTCGGTGTCGATTCCGTAGAGAAACTGACCGCAGCGATTGCCGGGGAGAAGCTTCGCGACGTGGCCGGGCTCGGGGCAAAGACCGAAGAGAAGCTGGGTAAAGCGATCGGCCGATTGGGCATGTCAGGCAAGGATCGCCGTACTCCGATCGCCGAAGCGATGCCGGTTGCCGAGCGGGTTGCCAAAGAGCTGGCTGCGGTCGATGGTGTGGTCGAGGTGAAGATTTGCGGAAGCCTGAGACGACTGCGCGACACCGTTGCCGATGTCGACATACTCGTTGCCTCCAGCACACCACAGCCGGTCGCCAACCGGGTCCGTGACCTGCCGGTGGTCGATGAGATCATCGCCGATGGAGACACCAAGGTGAGTTTCCTGACCCACGCCGGTCTCCAGATCGATGTCAGGGTCGTCGCTCCTGAGTCTTTTGGGGCGGCGATTATGTACTTCACAGGTTCAAAAGCCCACAATATTGCCCTGCGGCAGCGAGCGATTGCCCGGGGGATGACCCTCAATGAGTATGCGTTGGCCGATGCCGGGGATGACCGCGTGATTGCAGCCTTGTCCGAAGCGGACATCTACGGTGCGCTGGACCTTGCGTATGTGGTGCCCCGCTTGCGGGAGGATTCCGGCGAGATTGAAGCAGCAGAGAGCGGACCCATCCCGGCCGTGACGTTGGACATGATTCGTGGCGACCTGCACGTTCACTCCGATCTATCAGGAGATGGCGAAGACACGCTGATCGACATGATTGAAGGATGCCTGGCGCGCGGCTACGAGTACATGGTCATCACTGATCATGCCGAGGATCTCACCATCAATGGGGCGAGCCCTGAGCAGATGGTCGAGCAGCGCGGCTGCCTTCGGGAACTAGCCAGTCGGTATCCGACGATCGAGCTTCTTCACGGTACCGAGTTGAACATTGACCCCGACGGCAACGTCGATTACGACGCGGAGTTCCTGGCCGGGTTTGATTTCACGGTGGCGTCGGTGCATTCCCATTTTGACCTGCCGACCGAACGCCAGACGATCCGGTTGCTTACAGCCATGGGCAACCCCGCCGTGCGGGCGATCGGACATTTGTCCGGACGTATGATTGGTCGCCGACCCGGTATTGAATTCGATGTAGACGCCATCCTGGAGGGTGCCGAAACCACCGGGGTCGCTCTCGAGATCAATTCGCACCTGGAGCGCCTTGATGCCACGAGCGAGGTGATCCGGAAAGCACGCGGGCGGAACGTATCATTCACAATTGTTACCGACGCCCACCGGGTCAGGGAACTCGACTATATGCGGTGGGGCGTCCAACAGGCACAGCGGGGTTGGCTGGATCCGAACCAGTGTGTCAATACCTGGCCCCGCAAGAGATTTCTCCAATTCTGTACCAAGGAAGCATGATGGAATACCCAAGCGAATACGAACTTAACATTGTTCTGCGTGATGGCGTGGTCGCCCGTTGTCGGCCGATTCGGCCGAGCGACGCCAAGTCGCTCGTAGATATGTTTCAGCGGCTCGGAATTCAGTCGCGTTACTACCGATTCTTTCGTGCCAAGGAACGTCTCACCGATGAGGAAGTCGAGTTCTTTACGAATGTCGACTACGAGAGCCGCATGGCCGTCGTCGTTCTTCACGAAGACGAGATGATCGGCGTTGGCCGGTACGACCGAGAGCTGGACGATTCCAGCAAGGCCGAAGTGGCGTTTGCCGTTGCAGACGATCAGCAGGGTCGGGGGATCGGAACCCAACTTCTTCAGATTCTCACAACTTACGCTCGATCCCACGGGGTGGAGGCCTTCAAGGCCTACGTCTTGCCAGACAATCTGTCCATGATGCGGGTCTTCCGTAATTCGGGATACACCTTGACGAGGAGCCTCGAAGCCGGGGTTTACAACGTCGAGTTCCCCGTCAAAGCGTCGGATGACGCTCGGGCAGCCGAAGCTCGTCGCGAGCAGCGAGCGATCGCCGCTTCGATCCTTCCCATGTTCTACCCGCGCTCAATAGCGGTGGTCGGCGCATCAAGGTCACCTGGCTCCATTGGTGGGCGCCTGTTCGCCAATCTCCTGCATGGCGGATTCTCCGGAGTGGTCTACCCGGTCAACCCGCAGACCGAGGTGGTGGGGTCGGTCCGGGCGTATCCCTCCGTGACCGCCATACCGGGCACCGTTGACCTGGCCATCATCGCCGTTCCGGCAGTCGCCGTGCTCGACGTGGTACATGAATGTGCAGCAAAAGGTGTCCGCGGTCTCGTCGTGATCTCAGCAGGATTCTCCGAAGTTGGCGAGGAGGGTGCCGCCCTGGAGGCAGAACTCGTGGAAGTGGTCCGCTCAGCAGGGATGCGGATGATCGGACCGAACTGCATGGGACTCGTGAATACCGACCCGGCCGTCAACCTCAACGCCACGTTCGCCCCCGTGTATCCACCACGGGGAAATGTGGCGATGCTCTCGCAGTCCGGCGCCCTTGGAATCGCCATTCTCGACTACGCCGGTCGCCACGATATCGGGATCTCGCAGTTTGTGTCGATTGGTAACAAACCGGACGTCTCGGGCAATGATCTCATTCTCAGCTGGGAAGAAGATCCATCCACCGACGTCATCGTTATGTACCTCGAGTCGTTTGGTAATCCACGCAAGTTCGGCCGGATCGCCCGCAGAATTGGTCGCAAGAAGCCAATCGTTGCGGTCAAGTCAGGACGATCGAAGGCCGGCTCACGGGCCGCCAGTTCTCATACTGGGGCGTTGGCGAGCGCGGACGCAGCTGTGGACGCCCTGAGTGCACAAACCGGAATGATCAGGGTCGACACTATCGAGGAGCTTTTCGCAGTTGCCTCGCTGCTGGCGAATCAGCCGCTGCCAGGCGGCCGACGAGTCGGGGTCGTAACGAACGCTGGAGGGCCCGGGATCCTTGCCGCTGACGCGCTGGAGTCGAGCGGCCTTGAGTTGCCGGCCTTCAGCCAGTCGTTGCAGGCGGCGCTTCGGGTTGGACTGCCGCCCGAAGCCTCGGTTACGAACCCGGTCGACTTGATCGCGTCGGCTGGCCCGGCGGAATACGGTCATGTTGCGCGAATCCTGGGCGCCTCTGATGAGATTGACGCCGTTATCACGATTCATATTCAGACAATTGAGAACGGCCCTGATGTCGGCCCGCCCGTTCTTGAGGCGGCGCTGACGTCGGACAAGACGCAGATGGCGGTCCTTATGGAATCAGGGTCAGGTCGGGCTTCGATGCGTAACGAGACGATGACGATTCCTGTGTATGAGTTCCCTGAGGCTGCCGCCAAAGCGCTCTCGCGGGCAGCTTCGTATGCCGAATGGCGGCGAACTCCGTATGGGGAGGTGCCTCAGTTCGCCGACATCAATCTTGGAAGAGCTCGTCAGCTTGTTGCTGACGCTTTGGCTCGGGTCGGTCCCGATGGCGGATGGCTCACGGATGACGAGGTGCGCGGCCTGCTCGGATCGTTCGGCATCGATACGCCTCGATCGCATGAGGCGGAGTCAAAGGAGGCGGCAGTGTCTGCCTGGTCCGAGATCGCTGGTCCGGTCGCGATGAAGTTAATTGCTCCTTCGGCTCTCCACAAGTCGGACTTTGGCGGGGTACTCCTCAACATATCCGGCGCCGATCAGGTCCGTGAGGCGTTCGATCACATCATGGCGCTGACTGACGATGCCAACGGCGTTTTGATTCAGGAGATGGTGCCCACCGGCATCGAAGTGCTCATCGGTATGACGGAGGATCCGTCGTTCGGACCGTTGCTCGTCTTCGGGATGGGAGGCGTCTTTGTGGAGCTACTCAAGGATGTTGTGTTCCGAGCCGCTCCGATCACCGATCGGGAAGCCCACCAGATGGTGACGGGTATCAAGTCGGCCAAGCTGCTCGACGGATATCGCGGTCAGCCGGCCGGAGACACCACCGCCCTTGAACAGGCGCTGCTGCGCGTTTCAGCTCTCGTCGAGGCCATCCCGGAGCTTGCCGAGATGGACCTCAACCCGGTAATCGTCCGCGAACCGGGCGACGGTGTGATCGTGGTGGACGGCCGTGTACGAATCAGACCGATTCGGTCGGGTTGGTCACCTGAGATCGTTGACGTGGCGTCAGTCGCCGACTGAGACCAGTGACTTCCGCTGGCGGGGGGTGGTCCCCGCAAAAATGCCCTCTGTCTGATCTATGCCTATGAGTAAGCAGTCCTCCTGAGATTGGCAACCCTCGCAGATCGCTCGCGCTCTCGCGAGCGCCTTTCGATTCCCAGAAGGTGGGAAAAACACGGATGGATCCATTCCTCGGCAGGCTGCGCGCTCTTTCCAGTCAATCATGGCGCCAGTCTGTCAGGTCCTGGCCCGCCGTACTCAGGGCCGTTCGGCCCCTGGTGTGGGCCATTCGTCGGGTGGGTCGCTCGGAGAGGCGCGATATACCCGTGATTGGCCAGGTTCGGGCCGTCAGGCCAATCACGGGTGCCATTTTGCCCTAGGAACGAGAGGTGAACACGTCGTACGGTACAAGCATGAATACGGTTGGTATAAAAGCCGTCATTGTGTCGTTGGCTCGGAGACACTGAAGATGTTTGTGTATTACTTCGCGAACGTCCGTCGGTCTTGCGACAATATTTCGCACCGACTGGTCGGCCTTGACCTGACGACCTGGGCGTGTGAGGCCTATCGGAGCGCTGAGTCGCTTCGTGGTCGTCTCGTGGGGAACGAGCTGTTGGCTTCTTCCGTGACGTTGAACGTGGCCGAGCCGATCCATAAGTCCAGCCACACCGTCATTGCGTTGGAGTGGAGAGCGACCGGTCAAGCCGGGTTGTTTTCGGAACTCCAGGGCGATCTCGTCATAGCCCCGATTGGCCCCCATCGATGCCAGATCAGTCTGCGGGGGTCCTACCGTCTACCGCCAGGGGCAGATCGTTCTCTGTTCCATCGGCTGACGGAGGCTTGTATCAAGTCGTTTGTCGACCGGGTGGCCAGCGGGTTGGATCGGCCATCACTCACCGAAATGGCGATTTAGACCGGCAAGTGCATGGTCAGTGTGGTTCCGGAGCCGACCCGGCTGCGGATTTCCACTGACCCACCCATGTCCTGAGACCGTTCGGTCAGATTGTCCAAACCCATACCCCGCACGGTCGTTGCCGGGTCGAAACCGACTCCGTCGTCAGCCACCTGGATGATCAGGTCCGCTTCAAGGAGATCCACCGACACCGTGACTCTTACGGCACCCGAATGGCGCAACGCGTTGGACAAACCTTCCCGCACAAGCTGGATGGCGGTCTCGACCGTACCGGGATCAACCGGCGCAAGATTGGAGGGTACGTTCAAGTCGACCTGGGCGTCGTACGGTTCGGAAATCTGCTCGATAAGCTCGGCGAGTTCATTTCGAAGGTTACGCCCCGACCAAACGGGTGGTCGGAGGCCAAAGATGAACCGGCGCAGTTCGGAGATGGCGTTGTCGAGACGCTCGACGGCGTCGGTCAACATCGTCCGAAGTTCGATCTCCTCGACTCGAAGACTCATCCCTTGAAGAGAGAGCCCGACGGCGAAGAGGTCCTGGATGATGGCGTCGTGCAGGTCGCGGGCTATCCGTTCCCGATCCTCGACTACTGCAGTGCGACGTAGCCGGTCCTGAAGCCGGGCTGTGCTTACGGCCGCGCCCGCCACCACCGACAAGGATTCGACCAGATCCTGGTCCGCTTCGGTGAAGCCTCCGGTCTTTTCCGTCAGGTATAGGTTGCCGAACACCCGCGGCCCGAGCCGAATCGGTACACCGAGGAATGTGCGCATCTCGGGATGATTGGTCGGAAATCCTGCGGAATCGGGATGGTCCTGGAGATTATCGATGCGGATGGTTTGGGCTGATCGTATGAGCGTTCCGAGCACGCCCCGGCCGGTCGGGAGCGGCCCGATCAGGCTGGCCTGCGCCGGTTGCAAACCGACATGCAGGAATTCCACAAGAGAATTGTGTTGGCCAATCACTCCCATTGCCCCGTACTGGGCTCCGGTCATGTGCATGGCAGCCTCCACGGTCTCGTAGAGGACCGCCCGCAGGTCGGCCTGTCCGACGACGCCCGCGGCAGCCTCGATGAGACCGGAGATGTTGTCGGTTCGGTTGAGCATCCTGATCAGCCTACCTGAGTCGCCCGCCTGGTCCGGCACGGTTGGGCGTAGGGACCTTCGGCTCTATCTGGTTGGGGCGTCGCCGATACGCATTTGCGGCCGTTTGCCAGTAGATTTGCCGTATGGCCATAAAGTTGCTTCTCGTCGACGATCACGAACTGGTACGCAGGGGGATTCGTGCCCTCCTCGAAGCGCAGGAAGATTTTGAGGTCGTCGGCGAAGCCGGAACGGTTGCCGAGGCGATCCGGCGGACTGGCTACCACAGTCCAAACGTCGTGATCCTTGACCTTCGCCTACCGGACGGGTCTGGAGTTGAAGCCTGTCGAGAGATCCGTTCCAGGTGGCCCGATGTGCGGGTACTTATGCTCACCTCATACGCCGACGAGGAAGCCCTGATGTCGGCGATCATGGCGGGCGCCTCCGGGTACGTGTTGAAACGGATTGATGGGTCGGCATTGGTTGAAAACATCCGGCGAGTCGCGACTGGCGAGTCGCTGCTCGATGCCGAGATGACGGACAAACTGTTCGCCCGGTTGCGAGGTGACAGTCCCGAGGACCCGCTCCTGGCGAGACTATCTCCCCAGGAGTCGAAGATCCTGTTTCACATTGCCGATGGGCTCACCAACCGCCAGATTGCCGAGGAGATGTATCTCGCCGAGAAGACGGTGAAGAACTACGTTTCCAACCTTCTTGCCAAGCTGGAGATGAGCCGGCGGTCTGAGGCTGCCGCCTACGCCGCCCGCCTGGCCGCCAAACAGGAGTCGGCCTACCCACCGGAGTCGTGGGAAGGCCAGCCGTGATCGTCGTTGGAGTTGACGAGCAGTCGTATTCGCTTGCGGCACTCGTCCGTGCTGGAGAATTGGCCAAGGCTCTCAAAAGCCCGATCCACGTCGTCTATGCAGTTCACCTGTCGCCCCACCTGCTTCAAGCAGTTGGCATTGCCCCGATCCAGATTGGGGCCATCGAGCAGGCCCAGATCGACGAAGTCTGGACCGTGGCTGCTCCTCATGTTGAGCGACTCAGGAATGATGGCGTCGAAATACACGAGCATTCGATTCGCGGATACCCGCCAGACGTTCTGATTGATTTTGCCGATGAGTACGGTTGCGATCTGGCAGTGGTTGGTTCCCGGGGTCGGTCTGAGCTTGCGGCGTTCTTTTTAGGTAGCACTGCCCATCGCGTGTTGCACTTTGCGCACTGCGATGTGCTTGTCGTAAAGGAGACATGATGCATGTCCAGGATGTGATGACCATTGAAGTGATCACGGTGACCCCAGAGCATTCTCTGAAGGAGGCCGCCCGGCTGATGGTGGACCATGGAATCTCGGGAATTCCGGTGGTCGAAGGCGAATCTGTCGTTGTCGGGATCATCACCGAAGCCGATTTTCTTGTCCGCGATCCCGGTCCACGTCCGAGGTTGCTCAGCGTGTTCTTCGACGAAGGGGTGAGCGCTCCGTCCGAGGCGGTTGGCGACGTAATGACCCGCCACCCGGTAGTGGTGTTTGAAGACACGACCCTGTCCGAGGCGGGCCGGACGATGGCCAACAAAAACGTGAAGCGGCTTCCGGTAGTCGATGCTGACGGGCATATCGTCGGAATCATCTCAAGGTCGG
Source organism: Acidimicrobiia bacterium (assembly GCA_016650365.1). Taxonomy (NCBI): domain Bacteria; kingdom Bacillati; phylum Actinomycetota; class Acidimicrobiia; species Acidimicrobiia bacterium. The sequence continues at coordinate 17,064 of JAENVV010000003.1, read as the reverse complement.
ATATTGTTCGTGCGTTCGCTCGACCCGACGATGTCATCGAGGATGAAATTCGACAAGACGTTCTCAATCGGATCCTCATGTTTGATCCCGATCTCATCGAAGTCACGGTCGACGAAGGGGTGGTCACTCTTGAGGGGGCGTTGCCAGAAAAGGCCGACGTTCGTCTCCTACAGGAGTTGACGCGCAGACTTGACGGCGTGGTCCGGGTCGATTCGAGACTCACCTGGGATGTCGACGAGGTTGCCGACGTCAAGCCGACCGTTTAGTCGTTTAGTCGCCCATAGGCTCGGGGCGGCTGTGACTATTCTTTCACGGTCCGGTAACCTATCGAAGGACCACGAGGAGTAGTTACGCGTATGTCGTCAAAAGGAAAAGGGCGGACGCTCGAACTTGAGCAGATTCGCAAGGCTGAGGAAAAGGCAGCTGCGCAAACCGCTGATGTCAGGAAGAAGAGTTTTGTCACCATTGGCGTCATTCTCGCCGCTGTGGCAGCCCTGGTCGCGTGGGTCATGCTGGCGCCCGCCCCACCCGGGATCCCGTATCCCACCCAGGGCAACTTCCACCTGTCCAGTCTCGAAGAACCCCATGTCGCATACAACTCGGCACCCCCCTCCTCCGGACCACATTTCGGTGGTCTGGGACCCTGGGGTGTCAGCGAAGAACCGATCCCACCCGAGTTGTTCTTGCACAACCTTGAGGACGCCGGCGTTGTCTTTGTCTATAACTGCCCGACCGGTTGTGATGATCTGTCTTCGGCTCTCACCACGCTTGTCGAGGACCGGCCCGAACCAACCCTGGTCTTGACCCCGTACGCAGGGGCCATTCAAGACCCGGACGGAACCTCGTATCGGGCCGCGGCGATTTCGTGGAACCGCGTTCTGTATTTCGACGACTTGACGGACAAGGCGCGGGCCGATATTGCCGATTTCATCCAGATCTATCACGGTATCGACCACCACGTTCGTTAATGACCCGACCGGTCCTGGTTGAGAAACCATTGCAGCTTTCGACGATCGAGTGGGCCGGCACCGGGCCGGTCACGTTGCTGCTTGCCCATGCCACAGGGTTCAACAAGCTCGTTTGGCGGCCGATGGTCGACGCGTTACATCGAGAGGGTTTTGGTGGGCGCATTGTGTCTTTTGACTTTCGGTCGCATGGAACCTCGCCCAAGTTGGATGACCACGCCTGGTCGCACTTTGCCGGAGACGTGACCGAGGCTCTGTCAGCTATCGAGGGACCGGTGGTCGGAGTAGGGCACTCGATGGGTGGCGCTGCCCTGCTACGAAGTGCGCTCGACAATCCGGGACACTTCGTGGGGCAGGTACTGGTCGAGCCGATCATCTTCCCGCCGTTTCAATTCGACGGCGACGATCATCCACTCGTTCTGGGTGCGGCTCGGCGCCGCCGCGAGTTCGGCACGCCAGGAGAAGCTGTTGCGAATTTCGCAGCCAAGACGGTATTCGCAAAATGGGATCCGGATGCTCTGGCTGCCTACATCGAAGGCGGCTTGGTGCCGGAGGGCGAGCGTTGGGTATTGGCATGCGAGCCAGCTGACGAGGCGGCAACGTTCCGGGCGTCGGGATCCGATGGGGTATTCGACCGTCTCGCCGAAGTGGCGATCCCTGTCTGGTTGGTGGTCGGAGCCGATACCGACACCTACCCGCCCGGCTATGCGGACGTGCTTCTCGACCGAATGGCCGGCTCACGACTCGTTACCGTGCCTGAAGCCGGCCATTTCGTGCCGATGGAACAGCCGGTCGCCCTGGCGCGAGTCATCGTCGAGGCGACTAGTCGTTTCTTGAGCGACTGATTAGGCCAAACCTCAGGAAGCTCTAGGATTGCGCCCATGTTTTCCAAGCCGTTCATAGAGGCGCTCGGCGTCCAACTCGGCCCTGAGACCGCCAACGTCTTTCGGGTGGCGGCGGTCCCGGTCACAGTGGACCCGCTCGCTCTGGTGCGAAGCGGCGCCCATCTCTTCCCGTTCGCCGCCTACTTCGGTCGTCCTGATGCTGACGAAGCGGGTGGTTTGGGGGCGGCCTGGCGATCCGAGGCAACCGACGGACCTGGCCGATTTGGTGAGATCAGTTCGCAGTTGAGTCAATGTGGGATAGACCCCCGAGCCTTCGTCGGGTTTTCGTATCGACCCGAAGGAGGGCTGGGTACCGAATGGGATGGCTTCAGCCCGGCGGTTTCGGTCATACCGGTGCTGAGTGTCATTGGCACCCGGGAAAGTGCCGAACTCGTAGTCGTGTTGCCTCCAGGGAGATCGTGGGGTCCCGTTGCCCAGGTGTTGTCCCAACTGAGCGATCCTGGTCCGCCCGCAACAGGTCGGACGACCGATCTTTCCATTGAGTCGCGGCCGGCTCCGACGGAATGGGAAGGTGCCGTGGCCAACGCGGTCGACTCGATTCGAGCCGGATTATTCGAAAAAGTCGTGATGGCTCGTTCGGTGCTCGTCACCTCTGACGTGCCGTATCGGCCTTTCGATCTGGTTTCGCGCCTGCGCATGACGTATCCCGAGTGTTACGTGTTCGGTTGGCAGCAAGGTGACCGGGTGTTTGTTGGCGCCTCACCCGAGCTGCTCGTTGAGCGCGTCGGCAGTCGGGTACGATCTCATCCGCTGGCCGGCTCGGCGCCGCGCGGCAGCAACGAGGAGGAGGATCGGGCCTTCGGGGAGCTCCTCATGTCCTCTGGCAAGGATCGTCGTGAACACCGGTTCGTGGTTGACGACATCACTGAGCGCCTCGGACACCTCACGACATCGCTGCACGTCGATCAGGTTCCGTCGTTGCGCAAGACGACGCATGTCCAACATCTCTCAACCGAGGTCCGTGGCGACCTGGTGGACTCCATCCATGTCTTCGATCTGGCGGGAACACTCCACCCGACGCCGGCCGTGGGGGGAAGTCCCCGCGATGAGGCCGATCGGTTTCTCGCCAAAGAAGAGCTCATCGATCGCGGTTGGTATGCAGGCGGTATTGGCTGGGCCAATCGGGCGGGCGACGGAGAACTGGCGATTGCGCTTCGTTGCGCCTTGATTCAAGGTCGGACCGCCTTGCTCTATGCGGGGGCGGGAATCGTGGCAGATTCCAATCCGGCCGCCGAGTTGGAGGAAACGCGCCTGAAGTTTCGCACCATGATGAGTCTCCTCGCCGAGTCTTGATCGAGGGCTTACCCCTGGTTGAAGAGATGTTTGTGAAGGGTCAGATTTTCTGAGCGGTCTGTTCTCAGCACGAGCACTTTCACATCATCGGGAGTGGCGAGGTGGCCGAGGAACTCGTCGATGGTGGAGGGCTCGATGACGGTTGCCCCGAGCCCTTCTGCCACGGCTACCAAATTGGTTCCGTGAGGCGTGGTCAGAAGGTCCTCAAAGTGCTCCGGGTGGTCAGCTTGCGGTAGGAAATGGAAGATACCCCCGCCGTTGTTATCGATCAGCACGACGGTGAGAGCAACGCCCAGGCGGCGGGCGCTCGCCAGGGCGGTTGCGTCATGAAGGAAGGCAACATCGCCGATGAGCAGGTAGGTGGGGCGACCGGTGGCGGCCACACCAACCGCAGTCGAGATGACACCGTCGATGCCGTTGGCAGCGCGGTTGGCGAAGATCCGGACGGGCCGATCCTGGACCCCGAAGAACGCATCGACGTCACGTATCGGCATTGATGAGGACACGACCAGACTGGCACCGTCGACCATCCCTGCCGCCAAGGCGGCGGCGGCGGCCGGTTCCGACGGCCAGGGCAAGATTCCCCAGGCGTCCAGTACGGCCGCTTCGCTGGCTGCCCAGGTCGGTGTCCAGGAGGGATCAGCCGGTTCGACGAGTTCGGCAAGGCGTCTGGCGGTGTCAGCAATGTCGGCTCTCACGATGACCGACGCGCTTGAGGTTGCCTCCCGCCAGGTGCCCGCATCCACCCACACCTGAGGTACGTCCGTCTTCGCGAGCCACGTCCACAGAGCCTTTGAGGTTGGGACTGGTCCGAAGCGAATGACCATATCCGGTCGCAGATCCGTGTCGAGTCGGCCGGCCCGGGCGAGGGCATCGCCAGTGGCAACAACACGGTCGAGCGTGTGTTGGCCGGCTCGCAGGCCGGACAGGGGATCAGCGAAGATCGGGGCGTCGGCCGCTTCGGCGAGCTCGGCAATGGCCGACGCGGTCTCAGGGTTGTCGGAGGGTCCGGCAACGATGAGGAGCTTTTTGCTGCCGATTTGACGGGCGACGGCGAGCAAGGCGCCGTCGGATGCGACCGGCAATCCGAGGTGGATCGTCGGTGTCGGTGGCGCTGGGGGAATGTCTTCACCGGTCGGCGTGGGAGCGAGTGGGTCCCGAAAGGCCAGGTTGAGGTGAACCGGCCCGGCCGGCGTTTCCTGGGCCGTGGCCCAGGCTTGCGCTCCGAGTCGAACCGCGTATCTGGCGGGGTCGGCCGATGGATCGGGCGGGGCGGCATCGTGGGCCCACTTGACCGACGTCCCGTAGAGATCCGCCTGACGGATGGTTTGAGGTGCTCCCGCATCACGCAGCTCTTGCGGCCGGTCAGCGGTAAGAATCACGAGGGGGATGTGCGAGAGCCGGGCCTCGACCACTGCCGGGAGATATTCGGCAGCGGCTGTGCCAGACGTCGAAATCAATGCGACCGGTTTTCCGACCGCCCTGGCCATGCCAAGAGCGAAGAAGGCGGCGCTTCGCTCGTCAAGGTGCACGGACACGTCGAGTCCGACCGTTTCAGCTGCCGCAATGGCCAACGGCGTGTTGCGCGAACCAGGACTCACTGCGACATGCTCAAGGCCAAGGTCGCGCAGGGCGCCAAGGAGCGGCATGGTGAATGCGTAGTTGCGGTTCGGCACGCCGTCAGGCTAGTGGTTCGCCGGGTCACGCTTGATCGGGAGGTGGCACAATGGAGGGGTGAGCGCTCTCATTGGATTGCACGGATTTACTCAAGCCGGGCGGATGTTCGACGAGCTATCCCATTATCTGCCCCGACACATTGAGGCTCCGGATCTGCCGGGCCACGGTGCTTCCAGCGACCTGCCAGCCACGTTCGAGTCTGTCGTCGGCCTGATCGAATGGTTGGCGGGCGGAGAACCACCGGTCTTGATTGGATATTCGATGGGTGGCCGTTTGGCTCTTCGGTATGCCCTTGAGCGGCCGGTGGCGGGTCTCGTGCTTATTTCAGCCGGTCCGGGAATCGCCCACCCGGCGGAGAGGGAAGAGCGGCGGATCAACGATGAAGGTCTTGCCGCCGGCCTCGCCGTCGAGGGAGTCGAAGCGTTTATCGACCAATGGTTGGGTAATCCGATGTTTGGTGGTCTTACCAAACGACATGAGATTTGGCGGGCGGTTGATCGGGAGACCCGGCTTCTCAGCTCTGCCGAGGGTCTCGCCAGAGCACTCGTAGGTTACGGACAGGGTTCCCAGCCCTATCTTGGAGATCGGCTCGCCGAGCTTCGAGTCCCGACGCTGATCGTGGCAGGAGCAGACGATGCCAAATATGTGGCGATCGCCCGAACGATGCACGGGGCCATTGACGGTTCACGACTCGCCATTATCGAAGGCGTCGGCCATGCGGTTGTTGGTGAAGATCCGGCCGAGCTTGGAGATCTGATCAGCCGCTTCCTGTACTGAGGCGCCTACGCCGATGCACCGAGCGCCAGGGAGAAGGCCACGAGAAGTTGCAGCCGGGCGGTGCCTTTGAGGACGCCGATGAGCGGCGGGCCGGCAGTTTCATTGTTGACTGTCCGCACCAGAGGGACTGCCCAGGGGAACCAGAAAACGGCGATCAGCGTGGCGAGCGGAGTGAGTCGGAATGTACCGAAAACGGTGATAGCCGCGAAGGCACCGTAGACGAGCGCGGCGTACAGCCGCCTGGTTCCCGGTCGGCCGAGAATCACGGCCAGGGTGCGTTTCCCGGTGGCCCGGTCGGTTTCGATGTCGCGGATGTTGTTGGCGACCAGGATCGCCGTCACGAGGAATCCCATCGGTATGGCCAGAAGCCAGGCATCGAGGGGAATCGTCTGATCGTGGACGAACCGCGACACCACTGTCGCGACGATCCCGAAGAAGATGAATACGAACAGTTCCCCGAGTCCCCGGTACCCGTACGGCCGGGGCCCGCCAACGTATCCGAGCCCGGCAAGGATCGAAGCCATCCCAACGATCACAATGACCCATCCGGCAATGGTCACGAGCCAGGCGCCCGCCAAAGCGGCCACCCCGAACGCCAGGACCGTCGCCGTCCACATCTGGCGCTCGGTGATGGCACCGGTGGCAACCATCCGGGTCGGCCCGATTCGATCCTCTGTGTCAACGCCGCGTTTGGCGTCCGAGGCATCGTTGGCGAAGTTGGTCGCGATTTGAATGGCCATCGAACCAATCGCCGCGCCGAGAAAGGCATCCCAACGAAAGACCCCGTCTCCGGAGGCCAGGCCGGCCGCGACGAGTACCGGCGCCAGCGCCGCCCACAATGTGGCCGGTCTGGCTGCCTGGACCCACGGACGTCCCAAAGTTAGAAGTGCCACGGGAATCGACTGTAATCCTGATCGCGTTTCTCAAGGAACGCGTCGCGGCCCTCCTGAGCTTCCTCACTGGCATAGGCAAGGCGAGTGGCTTCGCCGGCGAAGAGCTGTTGTCCCACCAACCCTTCATCTGGCAGATTGAAGGCGTATTTGAGCATCCGGATGGCGGTCGGGCTTTTACCGTTGATGGCTTCGGCGTATTCGAGTGCCTTGGTCTCGAGGTCGGCATGGTCGACGACCACGTTCACCATGCCCATCCGGTGCGACTCCTCGGCGTCATGTTCTCGACCGATGAAGAAGATCTCCCTGGCGAATTTCTGCCCGACCTGGCGAGCGAGCAACGCCGATCCGTACCCGCCGTCGAATGACGCAACGTCGGCATCGGTCTGTTTGAAGATGGCGTGCTGACGGGAGGCGATGGTGAGGTCGCAGACAACATGGAGCGAGTGCCCACCTCCGGCAGCCCAGCCGGGAACCACCGCAATGACCGGCTTCGGCATGAACCGGATGAGGCGTTGGACCTCAAGGATGTGGAGCCTGCCAAGTCGGGCTGGATCGACCCCGTCGTCGCCTTCGTATTTGTATCCGTCCTTGCCGCGGATTCGCTGATCTCCTCCAGAACAGAATGCCCAACCGCCGTCTTTCGGGGAGGGACCGTTCCCGGTGAGAAGCACACAGCCGACGCTGCTCGTCATCCGGGCATGGTCGAGTGCCCGGAACAATTCGTCGACGGTGTGCGGGCGAAAGGCGTTACGGACCTCGGGTCGATCGAACGCGATACGAACCGTTCCATGCGCCTTTGCGCGGTGGTAGGTGATGTCGGTGAAGTCGAATCCCTCCACGATGTCCCATGCGTCGGGGTCGAACAACTCAGAAACCATGGATCGTCCTTTTCGTGTCTGGGCGATACTGTAGATGCTGTGATTCAAGACTGGTTATCTAGCGCGGCTCGAAGTGACCCGGATCGCCCCTACGTGGTGATCGACGGGGCGGTCCATTCGTTCACCGATGTTGATGCCAGGGCAAGCCGCTTGGCGGGGGCGCTTCGTGGCGCAGGGGTGGTCGACGGTAATCGTGTCGCTCTTTGGGCCCGCAACGATCTTCCATCAGTGGTGGCTCTATTCGCCATCTGGCGAGCGGGAGCAAGTTGCGTGCTCATGAACACCCGACTGACCGACACCGAGGTGGTAGAGGAACTCGAAGAGGCCAGCGTGTCATTGATGGTTGACGATGGTGAAAGAGCGTGGTCGGTACCGTCGATAAGCAACGAGGCGATAGGTCCGGCCTATACGGGCGGGGCCCACCTTGGGGACAGCGAATGTTTGGTGGTGTTCACCTCGGGTTCAGCCGGCCAGGGTCGCGGGGTCGTCCTGACCTGGGCGAATGTCGATGCCGGCCAAGCCGCCTCAGCTGAACATCTGGATCACACTCCCGATGACGTATGGTTGGCGGTGCTGCCGATCTTCCATGTCGGAGGTGCCTCCATCATGATTCGGAGCGCGGCGCGTCGATCGGCGGTGGTCTTGCATGACCGGTTTGAGCCAGCGCTTGTCGCCGACTCGCTCGAGCAGGTAACCATCGCGTCATTCGTGGCTACCCAGCTTGCCGCCATTCTCGATCTTGATGAGCGAACATACGACGTGCGGGCCGTTCTGGTAGGCGGTGGCCCGGCCAAGCAAACCCTCTTGGACCGCGCCCATCGGCGGGGACTCGGGGTACTTTCGACCTACGGGATGACCGAAGCCGGTTCACAGATCGCCACCTCGCGTGTTGGTGATCCGCCGCGCCGGGTCGTGGCGCCGATCCCGGGTGCCGAAATGCGGTTGGTGAATGGCTCCGAAATTGAAGTGCGCGGCCCGATGGTTACCAGCACCTATTTGGACTCTGTCGCTCGACTTCCGGACGGTTGGCTGGCGACCGGAGATCTCGGCGAAGTGGTCGATGATGGGTTTCGTATCATCGGTCGTACCTCGGATGTGATCATCAGCGGTGGGGAAAATGTGATGGCCGACGAGGTCAAGGATGCCCTCGAAGCCATCGTGTCGGTCCGAGCGGCGGCAGTGGTTGGGATCCCGGATGAAACCTGGGGTGAAGTCGTAGCGGCCGTTGTTGAAGTGACGGCGGACGTTTCGTTCGACTTTCTGTCTGACGAGTTGCGTAAAACGTTGGCCGGTTACAAAATTCCGAAGGTCTGGCGAACTGTCGAATCGCTTCCGAGAACGTCGATCGGCAAGATCCGGCGACAGGCCGTGCGAAACTTGTTCTCATGAACGATGACTTGCGGATCGATTCCCAACACGTCATCTCGGAAGGAGAACTGAGCTGGACGTTCAGCACGTCTGGAGGTCCAGGCGGGCAACACGCCAACCGTTCAAACACCCGGGCGATTCTGTCATTCGACGTGTTGGGGTCGCCGGCTTTCTCAGACACCGAGAAGGACCGTCTCGACCTTGAACTTCCCCACCATGGTGGCGTTATCACCATCACAGTCGATGAGAGTCGCTCGCAGTGGAGGAATCGGCAGATGGCCAGAAAGCGGCTGGCCGACCTGATTGCTGAGGCTCTGCGGCCCCGTCCGACTCGCCGGGCCACCCGGATTCCCCGGCGGGCTCATGAAAAGCGGCTGTCAGACAAACGGGCCCGCTCGGAACGAAAACGCGATCGACAGCCTCCCGCACCCGACTGACTGCGGATCCCCGGGGGGCTAGTCTCGGTGGGAGTAACGAGGGGGCAACAGTTAAGCGAATTGTGGTTGTAGCCAATCGGCTTCCCGTGGCTTGGGACGGTGAAGACTGGACTATCAGTCCCGGTGGCCTTGTTAGGGCTCTTCGACCGGTTCTTCAGAATGCCGAAGGAGCCTGGGTCGGATGGGCAGGTATTCCGGATTTTGACCCTGAACCGTTCGACCACGACGGTATCAGCCAAAAACCCGTTCCTCTTAGTGAAGAGGAGGTCGATAGCTTTTACTTTGGGTTCTGCAACGCAACACTCTGGCCCCTCTACCACGATGCCATCGTGGCGCCGGAGTTCGATCGAAAACACTGGGGTTCATACGTCGGCGTGAACCAGAAATACGCCGAAGCAGCAGCTGAGGTAGCTGCTGTTGGGGATATTGTCTGGGTTCAGGACTATCAGCTACAACTCGTGCCGTCGATGCTGCGTTCGATGATCCCCGACGCCACGGTCGGGTTCTATCTTCACATTCCGTTTCCTCCCATTGAGGTGTTTGCCCGCCTACCGTGGCGCCGCCAAATTGTCGAGGGGCTGCTCGGGTCCGACGTAATCGCCTTTCAAACCCGACAAAGCGCCGACAACTTTTCGCGAGCTGCTCGGCGACTGGCCGGTGCCGAACCTGTCGGGAAACGCGACCTGCTGTGGCGAGGCAGGACGGTGCATCTCCAGCCTGCCCCCATCGCGATCGATACTGCCGAGTTTGAAAGGTTGGCGAGTTCCGTCGGGGTCCAGCAACGGGCTGCTGAGATTCGATCTGAACTTGGAGATCCCGACCATGTGATTCTCGGTATGGACCGACTCGATTACACCAAGGGGATCGACCTACGACTTGAGGCATTCGAAACGCTGCTCGGCAGCTCACCGCGAGAACGCCACCAGTACGCATTCGTGCAGGTGGCGGTTCCGAGCCGTGAACAGGTACCCGCCTACCAGCAGCTACGGGTCGATATCGAGCAGATCGTAGGGCGTATCAACGGCACCTACGGGGAGCCCGGCTGGGCGCCGGTGTCCTACTTGTACCGGACGCTTCCGTTGGAGGAGGTGGTCGCCTATTACGTTGCTGCTGATGTCATGCTGGTGACGCCACTGCGTGATGGCATGAACCTGGTTGCCAAGGAATATGTCGCCAGCCGCACGGCCGGAGATGGTGTCCTGGTGCTCAGTGAGTTTGCCGGCGCAGCCGAGCAGCTCCGGGCGGCACTCATCGTGAATCCGTATGATGTCGACGCGGTTGTTGAGACGCTGTCCTACGCCACCACCATGCCCGTCGATGAGCAGCGCCAACGTATGCGGAAGCTTCGAAGTGTGGTTCGCAAGGCGGACGTCTTTGACTGGGCGAGGGACTGCCTGGCCACACTGGAAGACCGGTGATCACCAAGGAACTGGTTGACGCGTTCCGAAGAGTGGCCGGCGTTCCGCGGCTACTGGTCGCCTGTGATTACGACGGTACGTTGTCTCCCATCGTGGATGATCCATCCACCGCGATTCCGCATGCCCCGGCTGTGGTGGCGCTGGTTGAACTGGCCGAGCTCAAGGACGTCGGGGCGGCCATCGTTTCCGGACGGTCGCTCCGGACGTTGGCGACGTTTGTCAAGACGCCGCCGTCGGTAGTCCTGATCGGCGATCATGGCGCATGGCCGTCGGTGGTCGATTCAGAGGCGGGTCAGATGGTGGCTGCGATTTCGGAGGCGCTTTCGGCAGTGGCTGCAGACTTCGACGGCGCAGTCGTCGAGCCCAAATCGCTCGGGGCGGCCTTTCACTACCGACACGTTTCGGACAAAGATCAGGCGTCCGCCGCGGCGCGGGCAGTCGCGACCCGGTTCGGGGCCCGTGTAATCGAGGGCAAACAAGTGGTCGAGTTGGTTCTCGGTGAGGGTGACAAGGGAGCCGCCATCAGACGGTTGCAACTCCGTGAGTCATACGATTGCATCGTATTTTTCGGTGATGATGTCACCGATGAAGATGTGTTCGCAGTGCTCGGTGATGACGATGTCGGCGTCAAGGTCGGTGACGGACCCACGCTGGCCCGTTACCGGGTGGCCGACCCTGTCGAAGTTGCCCAGTCGCTTGAGATACTCGTGGCGGAAAGACGAGCGATTACCCGCTGAATGGTGGATCTTGATCAAGCAACTGCCGGATTCCGGCCACGGGAATACCGACCCAGTCCGGACGATTGGCCAGTTCCCAATGTACCTCCCTCAATGCCTTTGAAACCATGAAGGCGTCGAGCAGGCTGTCGATGCCGGCAGGGGAGTCGGGGATGAGGGCAGAATCGGCAATGTCGGCCAAGTAGCTTCTCAGAAATGTGTTGCCGATCTGGCCGGACCACCAGGTCGACCAGGCCTTTTCCGCTGGTGATCCGTGGATGACCGCGGCGGTCGCCACATAATCGAAAGATCGCAACATTTGCGCTACGTCACTCAAGCCTGACCCTCGCAGGCGCCGTTCGGTCATGGGACGGGAATGGTCACCGGAGAGATCCTCGATAACGAATTCGTTTTCGATCAGATAGACCTCGTCGAGCCGATAATCGCCGTGAACTCGAATTCGGGAACCATTGATACGGTCCTTTCTCACTGCGTTGAGCCGGGAAAGACACTGGGTCTCGGCCCCGATGAGGTCGCTCAGCGCCTCGGAGAGCTCCGGTGGGGCTTGGCCAGCCAGTCGGCGGATAGCTCGAAATTCCCGACGGACATCGGAGCGCAGTGATTGATACAACGATTGTTGGTAGTGCTGGGTAAAGGGATGTGGGCCCAGATCGGGATCCTCGCTGAAGGATCCCAGGGCGAGATGGAGTTGCGCTGTCATCGACCCGAGCCGGGTCGCAAGATCGATAGCCGGTTGAAGCAGGTCCATGCCGGACATGGGAAGGGCAGGTTGTTCGAAGCGACTCGACACCGTGATCGGGTCATCTGGGGGAGCCTGCTTCCCGATCGTCCTGAGCCAGGTGTTGACGAGCTCTTGGAAAACATCCCAGGCGGTCGGGGCCCCGGCGAATGATTGCTGCATGATGCCGACCGTGTAGGTATCACCCGACTGATATTCGAGTGCTCCATAGGTGTCGGCTACGTCTCCAAAAGCGGTTCGCTCCGTGAGGAAGCGGCGCAACTCCAGGTCGGGGTTGGTTCCCGGTTCGACACGACGGAACACCTTCAGGGCAAGCCCGTCCCCGTAGTCGATGTAGGTCTCGCCGCGATTGTTGGTATGCACCGTCGACTCTCCGGGACCGCCGGGCACGCGGTCGATGGCAGCGAGTCCTGCATGACAGGCCAAAGATCCGGAACCGCCCAAGATCGTGTCGCCTGCCAACGCTATTTCGAGAATCCTCTGTCGGAATCGTTCATCGGAGAATCCGTCATACAGGACGCCGACTGCTCCGTCCCGACCAACCCCGACGATAACCGCCGTATCGGGGACCGGGACCTCGGGCTCGAACGAGGTCGCCACGGGTACGACGTACAGGTCGGCGGGGCCTGTGTGGTGTGCAATCCCGATGAGCGCGATCCACATGCTGGGATCCTGCTCGCCGGGTGTTAGTGGGATCAGGTCAAGCACGCTCGTGTGAGAGTGGCGGGGTGGAACGCCGCGATACCAGGTCTGGGATGCGACAAATCGGCCAAGGACATCGGCCAGTCCGCCGTCGCCGTCGAATGCCCCTTCGAGGTTCCCGGTGACTTCCACGACTTCGTCAACATCAGAGAGCAGTGGTTTGTCAAGCCCTTCGATCGAGAACCAGTAGAAACCATACGGGCCTATCGAGAGGGGATAGGGAGTTGATGCGATTCTCGGAGCCTCGGTCCGTCCGAGCATCTCGGTGGGATTTTGGCCGGCGAACCGACTGAGATCCAGTTCGACAAACTGAGTGTGGCGGGTCAGATTGGCGACGATCAGCATGGTTTCGGTTGCGCTCTCGCGTAGGTAGGCAATCACCTGCTCGTTGTCGGGTGCTAGGAATTCAATGGTGCCTCGACCGAATACAGGATGGCGCTGGCGGAGCCGAATCATGTTGCGCACGAACCACAGCAGAGAATTCGGATTTGCCTGCTGGGCCTCGACGTTGACCGTTTCGTAATGGAACTGTGGGTCGACCACAACGGGCAGGTAGAGCGATTGCGGGTTGGCTCTGGAGAACCCCGCGTTGCGGTCGTTACTCCATTGCATGGGGGTACGCACCCCGTCGCGGTCGGCGAGAAAGACATTGTCTCCCATGCCGATTTCGTCGCCGTAGTAGATGACCGGAGTCCCGGGGAGGGACAGCAAGAGGCTGAATAGCAGTTCGATTCGCCGTCGGTCGTTCTCAAGAAGTGGAGCGAGTCTCCTTCGGATCCCGAGATTGAGCCGAGCACGTCGGTCCGGTGAATAGGCTCGCCACATCAGCTCGCGCTCCTCCTCCGAGACCATTTCGAGGGTTAGCTCGTCATGGTTGCGCAAGAAGATTGCCCATTGTGCGTCCGGGGGGATCGGAGGGGTTTGTTCGAGTATGTCGATGATCGGCAAACGGCTCTCCAATTGCAGCCCCAAGAACAGGCGCGGCATGAGCGGAAAGTGGAACGCCATATGGCATTCGTCGTTGTCGCCGAAATAGGTGACTGAGTCTTCAGGCCACTGATTGGCTTCTGCCAGAAGCATTCGGTTCTCATAGTTTTCGTCAACAAAAGCTCGGATTCGTTTCAGCTCCTGATGGGTCTCTGGCAGGTTCTCGCCATTGGTGCCGTCACGCTCGAAGAGGTACGGCACTGCGTCGAGGCGGAGACCATCGACTCCCAGATCAAGCCAGAATTTGAAGACGTCGGTAATTGCTTCGCGTACCAGTTCATTGTCATAGTTGAGGTCGGGCTGATGAGAGAAGAAGCGGTGCCAGTAATACGCCCCGGCCACCGGGTCCCACGCCCAGTTGGACGTTTCGGTATCGGAGAAGATGATTCTGACTTCGTTGAAACGGTCCGGGGTATCGCTCCAAACATAGAAGTCACGCTCCGGGCTGCCTGGCTCGGCGCGCCTCGCCCGTTGAAACCACGAGTGTTGATCGGACGTGTGGTTCACCACGAGTTCGGTGACGACTCGCATGTTCCGGGCGTGGGCTGCATCGAGAAAGATCTTGAAGTCGTCGAGCGTCCCGTAGCTCGGGTGGACGTCAAAGTATTCGGCTATGTCGTATCCATCATCGCGAAGCGGTGACGGATAGAACGGTAGGAGCCAGATGGTGTCGACGCCAAGATGACTGAGATAATCGAGCCGTGATGTCAGACCCTGAAAATCGCCTATCCCGTCGTCGTTCGAGTCCGCGAATGCCCGGACATGGACTTCGTAGATAACGGCGTCTTTGTACCAGAGTGGTGGGCGAAGATTTCGGGGATCGTGGTTCATGGGCTTGACGCAGACTAGGTGCGCGATCCGGGTGGTTGCACCCTTCAGCTGGCCGAACCCCGTCAGCGGCCCGGTGACAGCTTCCGCCAGGTCTCCTTCCTCCATGTCTTCCGATGGTTCGTGAGGCGACGGGCGACGACGTATTCGTCGGGTGGCTTACCAACTAACCTGAACGGCCATGGGAAAGAACATCTATCGATACAGTGGCCCGCGAGGCAATGACGGGCGGCCTGCCTGGTGGACCGGGGTCGTCTATCAGATTTACCCTCGGTCGTTTGCGGACTCGACCGGGAACGGAATCGGTGACCTGGAGGGGATCCGGCAAAGACTCCCGTATCTGTCCGAGGTTCTCGGTGTTGATGCCATCTGGCTGTCGCCGTTTTATCCATCGCCACAGAAAGACTTCGGTTACGACGTGGCTGACTACGTAAACGTCGCCCCCGAATATGGAACCCTGGATGACTTCGATAGCCTCGTCAAGGATTTCCACGCGGCCGGAATTCGAGTGATTGTTGATTATGTGCCGAACCATTCGTCCGATCAGCACGCATGGTTCATCGAGTCTGCCAGTTCCCGGGACAACGACAAGCGGGACTGGTATGTCTGGGCCGACCCTAAGGGCGACGGGTCCGAGCCTAACAACTGGCTGAGTGTCTTCGGTGGAAAGGCCTGGGAGTGGCACGAACCGACCGGGCAGTTTTACCTCCATACGTTCTTGAAGGAACAGCCGGATCTGAACTGGCGGAATCCCGATGTTGAGGCCGCCATGTTCGACGTCCTCCGTTTTTGGATGGATCGTGGCGTGGATGGGTTTCGAATTGACGTTGCCCATTACCTCGTCAAGGACCCGGAGATGCGTGACAATCCACCCGCCGATCCCAACGCCCCGTCAGACCACTACAAGCCGATGGGAGAGTTTGGGACGCTCGACCATCTGTACTCAAAGGCTCACGAGGATATTCATCCGCTTTACCGGCGGTTGCGCGCCGTGACTGACGAGTACGAAGATCGATACACGATTGGCGAGGCGCACATCTTCGACTGGGAGGAATGGGCGACCTACTTTGGCGCCAACCTCGACGAGATGCATCAGCCCTTCAACTTTGCGCTCCTCAATCGGGCCACCGACCCGGCTTCCGTGCGAGCGGTCGTGGCCGCTCAAGAGGGAGTCTTACCTGACGGGGCTTGGCCAAACTATGTCATTGGTAACCATGATGAGCCGCGCCTTGCCAAGCGATACGGCCAGGATTCCATTCGACGCTTGGCGGTTCTGCTCTTGACGGTTCGAGGTACCGTCACGATGTATTACGGCGACGAACTCGGCATGCTGGAAGGGCCCACGGACCTGGCCCTCGATCCCTGGGGGCAAAATCTTGAAGGGGTGAGCCGCGACGGCTGCCGGACGCCGATGCAATGGACTCCCGAGGGCGGGTTTTCGTCCTCAGCCAAGACGTGGTTGCCCATGGGTCCTGACCTGGAGAACCGCAACGTCGAATCAGAGTTGGCCGATCCGGGTTCTGTCTTGAACCTGTACCGGCGACTCCTGGCGGTCCGGCGATCCTCTGAAGCATTGATGGTCGGCGACTACCGGGACCTGCCATCAGGACACGACGACGTCCTCATGTTCGAACGGGTAACGACAGACGAACGGGTGATCGTTTGCGTCAACTTCGGAGGGGATTCGGTTGCTGTAGCCGTATCGGGCGACGTGTTGGTTGCGACGGATCTTCGTGATGGTCGTGCCGACGGATCATGGACTATCGAACCGCACGGAGCGGTAGTCGTTCGTTCCTGAGCACTAGGTGGCGTCGAGGAACCCGAATGGATCGGTGATGAACCAGATCGCCGAGGCTGCCAGGATGACCACCAGCAGCCCGATCGACCAGAACAGCAGGTAACGGGTTTTCACGCGGCAATTGTACCGGTCGATTCCGATGAGAAATCGGCTGAAACGAACTCGCCTGGCCGCCTTCGAACAAGCTGGGTGTCCAAAGCGAGTTCCGTTTCGATGATGCAGCGACTGACACCACGCGGATCTCCTCTTCTCCTTATTTCTATTTGGGGGGAGGTTGGTCTTGGCAGCGCTGGGCCTCTGACTTGGGCGTCGTTTCAATGATGCAGCGACTGACACGATGCGGACCTGTTCTTTGGGGAGGGTTTGCCTTGCCGGCGCCGGGTGGGCGTTGGTCGGAGTTCGATTACGCGGGCCTCTGAGTTGGGTGTCGTTTCAAGGATGCAGCGATGTCACGGACTGCCCTCTCGGTGGTTTCGTTTCGCCGGTGGGAGTTCCTGGCTGTCCGAGTTTGGAGTAGTCGGGCATCTGAGTTGAGGTGCGTTTCAATGAGGCAGCGACTGACACGATGCGGGCCTGGTCTTTGGGGAGGGTTTGCCTTGCCGACGCTGGGTGTGGTGTTGGCGGGAGTTCGATTGCGCGGGCCTCTGAGTTGGGTGTCGTTT
>JAENVV010000002.1 GCA_016650365.1 Acidimicrobiia bacterium | reverse complement strand
GACAACACCACCGCAAGGGTTAGCAATATATACCGCACGATTCAACGCTACCGGGTGGTCGGCGCTACCAACCGCTTGACCCGCCGCCGCCACCTCCGCCGCCACCGAAACCGCCACCACCACTAAACCCACCAAAGCCGCCAGATGAACCACCCCACGACGAACCCCAGGACGACGATCCCGACGAACTACCACCGCCGCCGAAGCCGCCGCCCCCGCCAAAGCCACCGAACCAGGAGTTGGTGTCCCTCGACCACGACTGATCCTGATAGATGGGTTCCCAGCCGTGGCCGTGCCCGGTTCCACCGGTAATGATCCAGCGGTAATAGAGCAACGTAAACGGATCGAACGTACGCAGCGAGCTCGGGATGACTTCGCCCGTCCAGCTATCACGACCGCGTCGGGTGCCTCCATGAGCCAGTTCGGGGGCGTAGCGATCGACGTCTTCGATGCCACCGCGGGCCAGCGCCTGCCGCTGCGCCGCGTATGCCACGGCAAATTCTCGAGGGCCACGAGGATCGGAAGCCCCGAAGGCGGCCGCTACGTCTGCATAGGACCCTGACAAGCCCAGCTTGGCAAGCGCCTCACGGGCTTCGGTCCACTTGCGTAATGCCACGCTCGACTCAAGCGAAATCGCCAATAACGCGGCCACCGTCTTGCGAGTGTCACTGTCGAGTCCCTGCGATACCAACCCGTCTGAAAGCTGGTGGTATGCCTCAACGGCCCGATCTCCCCGGTCGAGCAAGGCGGCGGCAATGGCCACCGGCAAGCCGAGCGAGTCGGCCTGGGCCCGCACCTCGGCAATCTCGGACTCCGAGCGTAGACCGGCCATGGCGAATTCAACACTCATCTCCGGATCGTTCCCGAGTCGTTTGGCTTCGGCATAAGCGGCCAGGAAATCGTCTACTGAGTCGTTATTCATGAGAATGAAAGCCGCCACGGCGGGCACCGACAGCCCATCTTGTTTGAGCGCTGATGCCTCGAGTTTGGCGAGCAACGTCTCATACCTGCTGAGCGCTTCTTCCGGATCGTCCTCAAGGTCGACTAGGGCGGCCGTGACAGCCGGCCGAGCCTCATTGTCGGCCAGGCGGTCACGAATCAGTCGGAGTCGGTTCGTCTTGTCGGCAGCCGTCACGTAGGCCGAATCGACCTCATTGACCGAATCGAGAATCGAGGCCCCCGGTACCAGAACCGGCGCCGCCTGAACCAGACGTTCTCCCAGATCATTCACGATGACCGGCCCGATGGGAGTAGCCACCGCCCGATGGATGAGCCGGCGCGCAGTCCGGGTCCGTTCCTGGGCAACCCGATACGGTCGCAACGAAGCAACCAGACTCTTCAGTTCCTCCGACTTCAACGAGAACTGATCGTCATGGGTGGTCACAATGGCCTCGGTAGCAGCCGCCTGAACGGCTTCCTCAAGCAACTGTTGCTCACCGGTGATCGCCAGTTCAAGAGGCATTTCCCGCTCTGCGTTGACCCGTTCCTCCCGGAGCACCTCCAGCAACCCGGCCGACCAGGCGGCGGTCAGAGCTCCGACGTCCTGAGGCTCACCGTCCATGACGGCTTCGAGAGCCATCACCACCGGAAGGGTTTCGGCTCGGGGAGCCTCAACCGGACGCGGCTCGAAGAGTTCGTCGCGCAGCGCCAATTCATGGCCACCGGGAGTCAGCCCCTCAAGAATGAGGTCGACATCGGCTTCCTGGGTTCGTTTGCGCGCCGAAGAAACCAACAGGTTCTTCTTACGGAATTCGCTCGTCACGAAGAACCCACCCGCGATCAGAACGAGTCCCAGGATCGGACTCAATCCGCTACGGCCCGAAGTCGGATTCGGCAGGCTGGGCGTTGGCGTGAACTGATCCTGAGGCACGAAAACGTCCGGCTGATCCGTCGACGGTCCGCTCGTGTCAGGAAAGGCACCACTGTCGTTGAATGTGGCAACCAGGCCGGCGATGATGGCCGAAATACCGCCATCAAAATCTCCGGACGCGAATGAGCTGTTCCCGAGTCCGGCAAGGAAGTCTGGATCAGACAGGCTGATACCGGGACCGGTTTCAATCGCAGTCGTCCGCTCGTCGAGAGCAACGAGCACGACAATGCCATCGTCAAGGCCGGCCTTGCCGACCCCCCAGGTATTGCCAATCTCCTGGGCTAGTCCGTTCGGGTCGTCAGCCGACTGGACGATGACGACCGCTATTTGGTGTCCGTACTGGTTGACGATCCCGTCGATGAGCCGCTCAAGGTTGGCGTCGTCACGGATGACCCCTGCGGTGTCGGTCATCCAACCGTCGCATACGATCCCGGCGACCGCTGGACAGTCGACCGTTTGAGCTCCGACCACGGCCGCCATTGGAACTGCTGCAGCCAGGAGGAAAACGATTGCGAAAATGCGTTTGGCCATGGTCATATCGCAGAGCCTACTTAGGCGGGCCGGCTAATTCGGAGAAAGGAAAAGCCCGAATCTCCGGGACCGGCGGCAGATGAACCCCTACGCTGTCCGCCGAAGAGGAGTCGGATTGAGCGAGATCGCCAAGAACGACAAGAAAACCATTTTCGGATGGGCCATGTACGACTGGGCCAACTCGGCCTATGCGACGACTTCAGGTGCCATCGTGGCCCCATTCTTCACGGGATCCATCGTGCCAGAAGACGGCTATTGGGGGATGTCGGGCGGTGCGATCTGGTCGTTCCTCGTGGCGGGCGGCGCCTTCGTATTGTTCCTGATCATGCCGATCCTGGGGGCCATGGCCGACTTTTCCTCGGCCAAGAAAGCCTTCCTGCAGTTCTTTGCGTTCCTTGGCGCCGCGTTCACGTTTGGCATCTTTTTCGTCCCGGCCGGCGCGGTTCCACTGTTCCTGCTCGTGTTTATCGTCTCCCAGGTCGGGTTCGTCGCCGCCAACGTGTTCTACGACGGCTATCTCCCGATCATCGCCACCGACGAAACCATCGACCGGGTGTCATCGAAAGGGTATGCCCTGGGGTACATAGGAGGGGGCCTGTACGTTCTGCTGGCGTTTGCGCTCATCGTCCTAGCAGATCAGGACGTCATCGGCCTTGGGGTCGAAGCGGCTACCCGGATTGGCATCGCCGGGGCGGGCGTCTGGTGGGTCCTGTTCACGCTCTATGCCCTCAGGCGATTCCCCAAAGACGGAGTCTCTCAGCCCATCCCTGCCGAATATGACGGCCAGCCCGACGTCGTGGCCTACGCCCGGATCGGCTTGGCTCGCACCCTCAAAACCGGGGCGCGTTTGCGCCAATTCCCTCAGCTCCTGCTGTTCATCCTGGCGTTCATGTTCTACAACGACGGCACCCAAACCGTCATCAACATTTCCGGCGCCTATGCCGAGGACACCCTCAACCTGGAACTGCAGGAAGTCATCATTGCGTTCCTCATCGTGCAATTCATTGCCTTCGGGGGGGCGTACGCATTCGGCTGGATCTCAGGAAAAATCAATCCGAAGCGGGCGATTCTCCTTAACCTGGTCGTCTGGGTAGGCCTGGCAGTCAGCGCCTTCTTCCTGCCGGAAGGTGAAGCACTGCCGTTTTACCTGCTTGCCGCGGTAGTCGGTTTTGTGCTCGGCGGCGTTCAGGCCCTGTCACGCAGTTTGTATGGAACCATGATTCCCGAAGAGGCCGCCGCCGAGTTCTACGGGTTCTTCTCGGTCTTCTCGAAATTCTCGGCCATCTGGGGACCGCTCCTGTTCGGCATCGTCACCGCCCAAACCGGCAGCGGCCGCAACGGCATCATCTCCGTCGCGGCGTTCTTCATCATCGGCGGGTTCCTGCTCACGAGGGTTGACGTCGATGAAGCCAGGGCCAGCAAGGAACGCTGGCACTTCGAAGGCGCCGACGTCGACGCCTGATCGCCAAGGTGCAGCTATACCCGCGCCACCCGTCGCCTCGTTCGAGCGCTTGAGGCCAGACCCACGAGAACCGGGACCACCAGAGTTACCACACCGAGTCCGGCAACTGCCACCAGCGATTTCGCCACCGGATTTTCGCTGAACAAGGCCAGCAGGCCGAAGGCAGGTATTCCGGGAATGGCAGCCGTCACGATCAGTACGAGCGCGGTGGCTCCCGCATAAAGCTTCCTGCTCCGAGGAACCGCCCCTACGGCAGCAACCAGGGCGACGGTTTGTTGGACTTCTGACATGGCAAGGTACACGAACAACCCGACGATCCCGACCAGCGCTACCGGGCCCAACAGCCATAGAAGCAGCCGTGGGCCAATCAGGAATGCGGGCAGCCACTCGATGTAATACGTGAACTCTAGGCCAGCCGTCACCAGAACCAACGAGATCGTCACGGCCGCCAATCCGGACCGGACGCGATGGCGGTTGGCGTCTCTGACCGCCATCCGGAGCCAAAGGGGAAGGTTGGGGATCGCACGTTCAAGAGCCGAGATCCCGGCCACCGCCAGGCTGCCGATGCCGACCAGGATCCCAATCGCCGCCACTGCACCAAGGGCAAGGCCAAAGCGGCCGGTCGCATTCCAAGCCGTGGAGGCGAAAATGAACCCAACCAATAGGAACGATATTCCTGCTGCACCGCTGAACCTCCACGGTTTGCGCGCCGGAATGAAGCTATTGAGAGCATCGAGCGCCGAAAGCCTCGATGCCTGCCAGGCGGCGATGGCCGACGCGGCTATCGCCGCCACGATTCCGGTCAACATGGGTGCGAGGTATTCAAGGCGGAACCACGACTGATCAGGATTCGAAACGCCGAAGTAGCTCAAGGGATAAATCCCCAAGCCCATGGAGACCTGGAACAATCCGATACCGAGGATCCCCCCGCAAACTGCCCCCACCCCGCCAACCAACCCGCCCATAACCAGGTATAACAGGAGCATATGCCGCGGCTCCCCACCGCCGGCCGCCGCCATTAGACCGACCTCGCGCAGTTGGGATCGCAGCCTCACCACAAATACCGCACTCACCATCAGTGCCACGAACGCTGCTGCAAGGCCGGTGACTCCCGCTCCCCGGATCCCTGCGTATGGAGAAAACGCAACCGGGTTATCTCGGTCGATGGGAGCAAGCTCGACCGACCAGCCCGAAGGAACCGAATCGGGACCCGTTGGAGCTGACTGACCATCAAGCTCCCGTGCGTACATCAGGCGCACCTCGGCCAAGAGAACATCTTTGCGAAGATCAGGTGCCGGTTCCGGACTAATGACGCCGCGCCACAAACCGTCCCGGTAAACCCCGACCACTTCACGGTCCCCCAACCCGGGTACGTCGACGGTATCACCGATGGAATACGGCCCCCAGCCCGGCACCATCACTTCGCCAAAGCCGGGCAGTCGCCCCCGGCTCAACGGCGAATGTCCCTCTGCCAACGGGTTCGCAAAATCAACAAATGTAACGAAGTCGTCCGCTCCATACCTTTCGACGACTCGCATCGAAGGCGCTCCATAGCGATCGACAATCTGGCTGATGTCACCTTCGAAATCGTCTACGGACACCACCCCGTCATTGGTCGGTTCGCCATACAGCGACGCTGATACAAGTGTCCGAGCATTAAGGTATCTATAGCCCAGATAGGCGCTTCGATCATTGGCCAGAATCGTCGAGGACGTGGCGTATACGCCTGCGGCAACCGCCAGGCCAATCAGACCCGCGGACGCAAACCACCGCCGCTGATTCCGCGTGATATCTCGCCTCGCCATCTTCCAGATCGGGCCTGGAATCAACCTGGTCATACCGGCAACTCTGTCGGGGTTGCGGAGCGTTCGGTGGCCTCGACAATGACCCCATCCGACATACGGACCACCCGGTCAGCCCAGGCCGCCTGGCCCGGATCGTGGGTAACCACAACGACGGCCGCGCCGCGCTGAGCGCGCTCGAAAAGCAGTCGCATGATTACCTCGGCGGTCAACTCGTCCAGCGCCCCGGTGGGTTCGTCCGCCAGCAGAACAGATCGCTCGCCGACCAATGCCCTGGCAATCGCCACCCGTTGCTGCTGCCCACCCGACAACTCATCAGGAAACGCGTCAGCGACATCACGCTCGATCACCCCGGCGAGAGCTTCTCGCGCCTGCTCGGCGGCCGGTCTGGGCCTCATCCCACCCAGCTCAAGCGGCATGGCGACGTTCTCGGCCGCCGTCAGCGTCGGAATCAGGTTGAAGTCCTGAAAGACATACCCGATCGACGTCCGGCGCATCCTGGCCAGATCCCGAACCGATAGTTCGCCGAGGGTCCGCCCACCGACCAGGATCGAGCCCGACGTTGGCCGATCTATGCCACCCATCAGGTTAAGTAGCGTCGTCTTGCCGCACCCGGAACGGCCGGTGATGGCAACCATCTCGCCCGGATCGACGATTAGAGACACGTCGTGAACGGCATCGACCGAACCACTTTTCGTTTCAAAGACTCGGCTGACGTTCCGCAGTTGCAACCGCATCTGCCACTCCCCTCTGTTCAGCTAGTACCCGTAGACGTTCTTCGGTGCGTTCTATCCAACGCAGCTCGGCTTCGGCCAGAAAGACCAGCCGATCGAGGTGCATGGTCCACCGCACATCTTCTTCAGGACGCGCCGCCCGCAACGCGTTGAAATCCTGGAGCGCCTTCATCGTGTTGACGCGCTGCACCCTGAGCACTTCGCCGATTTCCACCCCGGGATCTTTCATGGCGATGAGCAGTTTCAACGAAACTTCGTCGCGGTTGTCGACGGTCCTTTCAACTGGAGTGGTGAACCACTGCCCGGCAGCAACTGACCCAGATTCCGTGAGACCGTATGTCGTGCGTCCCTCGATATCGGTCTCGATCTCAAGGACCAAACCGTCTCGCTGAAGGCGCTGAAGGGTCGTGTAGACCTGACCAAAGTTCAGATGCCACGTGTCGCCGGCCGCTTCATCGAACTCGACCTTCAACTGGTACCCATGCTTGGGCCCGGTTCTGAGAAGGGCTAACAGTCCGTCCTTTACACTCACACCACCAGCCTACATATACCCGGTATATATATCAAGTATATAAATTCCCATGACGCGGCCACAGGACGGGGTTCTGGTGCGTTGCAGCTGGGGTC
This sequence comes from Acidimicrobiia bacterium, assembly GCA_016650365.1. NCBI lineage: Bacteria > Bacillati > Actinomycetota > Acidimicrobiia > Acidimicrobiia bacterium. The sequence goes on along the minus strand of JAENVV010000002.1, from coordinate 11,071 downwards.
AGTCACCGCGAAGCATTCAGCCGGGCGGGTCGAGGGTGGGAAACCCCGCCGGGTCGGCACATCCAGCCAAGGAGTTCACCTCATCGAGTAGGTAGCCACCACCGAACGAGACCGCCTCGCCGACCATGCCAATGCAGTAATGACGACCGTCGGCCATCACCCCAACCAGCAACACCGAATCTCCGTCGAGCTCAATCCCGATCACACCAGGAGTTAGGTTCGTCAAGCCGGCTTGCCACCCATCGATCAAGCCGAGCTGCTCCATGCCATCTAGTTCATCGGTTCCGAAGGCACCGTCGCTGGCGCGAACTTGTTGCAGGGATGCCTGGACCTCCTGCAGGTCGCTTTGCAGCTGCGACGGATCCGACGGGTCTACCCCATTCAGGAACGCAAAATACTCATCTTGAGTTACCGTGTTCTGAGGGTGGTCGATCGGCCCGATGTCCCCCCCCCAGTTGTACGAGAAAAACAGCTCCCGCCCGTCCGGAGCGTCGCCCAGCCGTCCACTTCCTCCGATTATGAGTCCCTCACCGTTCACCCACCATGAGAAGACGCGGGGAGCGGCGGCGGCATACTCGAAACCCGCCCGACCGTCGAACTCTCCAGGACCGACAAGCAGAAAGTCACCGAGCCGGAAGTCGAAGGGCTCAAGGTTTTGAGCCGCAATGGCTCCTGGCTTAAAAAAGTCGTTGGCCAACTCAGCGAATGTGGCACTGGCCTCCACCAACGCTCCTCCGGGAGTCGGGCCGAATCTGGCCCATACCGAACCATCGATGAGGACCACTTCGATCTCGTCGCCGTCGGCCATGCCCAAGATACGTCCGGCTTCCGGTTCACGTTGATAGGTATAGACAGCCTCTTGATGGATACCGTCGCCGGCGATTCGAAACGCCACCTCGTACCGATCGACGTCGAGGCGCCCGAATAGATCAAAAGCGGAGATGTCGAGCACTTCGGGCAGGTCAACTGCCGGAGCCGCCGCCAACGTGGTGGAGGGTGAACCAACAGCCCCGGGCACGGTCGGCGTCACCGCAGGGAGCTGCAGGGGCGGGAGGGTCGGCGCGGTACGTTCGAGGGCGACCTCTCCCCCACAAGCCACGGTGCCGATAACCAGCACCAAACCCATCACTATGCGTGATCCCCACATCCGGCACAGTGTAGATCTGCTGGCACGTCGGGCAATGGTCGCTACGATGCTGTCATGAACGACGAACCCACACCCGACGCTGACGGGCCCGACGAACTCGGCCTCGAACCGACCGAAGGTATCGACATCACGGATGGAGAGACGCTTCCAACCTCGATCGACGAAACCGTAGAAATGGAAACATCTCCTGCTGACGAGCAGGCCCCTGCCACCCCGGCTACCCCAACCACGATCTACAAGGGTTCGGGCTTTCGATGGTCGATGCTGTTCGGCGCCATTCTTTTGGCGGTCGTCATCATCCTGGTCGTCCAAAACACCGGAACCGTCGAATTCAAGTTTCTGCAATGGAGGGTTAGCGCTCCGCTGGCCGGCATCCTTCTCGGAACCACGCTGGTTGCGGTGATCATCGACGAAATCGTCGGTTATGTGATCCGGATCCGACGCCGCAAGGTGAAGCAACAACTGGCAGAACTCAAAGAACTCAAAGCTCAGCTCAACCCTCCAGTTGAACGACGCAGGTTCGGCAAAAAGAACTCGTGACCGAACGCCTCGTGGTGATCGGCGGTGACGCCGCCGGCATGTCAGCCGCGTCCCAGGCCAGGCGTCGTCGTACCTCGGACGATCTGATCATCGATGTGTTCGAAATGACGCAGCGGGTTAGCTATTCGGCCTGCGGCGAACCGTATTACATCTCTGGCGACGTCCCCAACATAGAGCAGCTCATTGCCCGCACCCCCGCCCAGTTCAGCCAACAAGACATCAGCGTCCACCTTGGAAACACTGTCACTGAAATCGACACGGATAGCCGGACGATCACCGTCCTGAATGGTCGAGAATCCCGGGTAGTCCCCTTCGACCAGCTCGTGTATGCCACCGGTGCCCGACCCGTTCGACCACCGATCGAAGGCATCGACCTGACCGGCGTGTTTCATCTCAAGACCCTCGACGACGCAGAGGCGATCAAGGCCGCCGCCGCTCATGCCAAAAACGCAGTCGTGGTGGGGGGCGGTTACATCGGCTTGGAAATGGCCGAAGCGTTTCACGTGCGCGGTATCACCACCACGTTGGTCACGTCGGGGGCGGTCGTGATGAACCGATCAATCGATCAAGATCTGGGAGCGATCGTGACCGCAGGCATGCGGGAACGAGGCATAGCCGTCCGACCCGACCACCGGGTCAACTGTCTGGCAGACGAGCAAGGTCACGTCCGAGGAATTCAACTCGACGGGGGCCTCCTGGAGGCCGACATCGTCATCCTGGCGCTTGCAACGAGACCGGTGTCCGAACTCGCAGCCGAGGCAGGCATTCGGATCGGCCCGACCGGAGCCGTGGCGGTGGACAATCGACAACGGACGTCCGTCGAAGGTATCTGGTCAGCGGGCGACTGTGCCGAAGCCCTCCATCGAATCACCGGCCGACCCGCCAACGTGCACCTGGGAACGGTCGCCAACAAACAAGGACGGGTCGCCGGCATCAACATTGGCGGGGACGAAGCCACGTTTCCTGGAATCCTCGGAACGGCGATCACGAAAGTTCTCGACATCGAAATCGCCCGTACTGGATTGAGCCAGTCTGAGGCCGAGAGTGCTGGCATTGAAGCGGTGACCGCCATCACCGAATCCACCACCATGGCCGGATACTGGCCCGAATCAACCGACATGACCCTCAAGGTCACTGCTGAGCGCCGCACCGGTCGGCTGCTTGGAGCACAGATCGTCGGCGGCCGGTCGGCCGGCAAGCGTATCGACACGCTCGCGACCGGGATCTGGAATGAAATGGATGGCCTGGCCTTCTCGATGATGGACCTCTCCTATGCACCGCCCTTCTCGGGGACCTGGGATCCGGTTCTGATCGCCGCCCGCCGCGCCTACGAAAGCGCCATGTGAGAGCGGCGGGATTCCTCCTCACCGCGACCCTCGCCGGCGCGTGCGCATCCCTCCAGGCCCGACCACCGGCTACCTCGGAGAGTTCTCAACCCATCACGTTCGAGAGTCCCACGGCATCGGCCGAGGCCAGAACCGCGACCGTGCTGTACGTGCAAGATGGTGATTCCTTCAGAGTCGAGATTGACGGCCAGGAGGAACGGGTGCGCCTGATTGGTATCAACTCACCTGAACAAGGCGAATGCTTCGGTCAGGAAGCTCGCGCACTACTCGACGACTTGATCGGGGGCCAACCCGTTTTGGTTGGTACCGACGTCGAGGAATTCGACCAGTACGGGCGCATCCTGGGGTACGTGTGGTCGGGTGACGTCTTCGTGAATGCCGAACTGGTCCGGCAGGGCGCCGCCCTGGCGAGAGGCTACGAGCCAAACACGACGTTACAGGCGGTACTTGACGGGGCAGAACAGATTGCCCAGGAAGAAGAAACCGGCATGTGGTCTTCGACGGCCTGCGGGTCAACCGAGCACTTTGAGGTGGCCATCACCGGGATCAACGCCGACGCCATCGGACGGGACAACGAGAATCTGAACGGTGAGTGGGTCACCATCGAATCCAATCACCCAACCGTCATCGACCTGTCCGGGTGGACCATAAGAGACGAATCATCCGTGCATCGCTACACGTTCGGTTCCGGCGTTCTCTTAGCCCCGGAAGAGTCATTGGTTCTCTATACGGGCTGCGGGCCGGATCAGTCACTTGAGTTGTATTGGTGTAACGACACTCCGGTGTGGGATAACGAAGCCGATACCGGCTTCGTTCTGGATGGCAACGGCTCGATTGTCGATCAGTACAGATATTGATTCTCGCCGGGCGGCGGTCGTATACCGGACATCAAGTAGTGGTGAGCTGTTATACATACGCCGTACTACCAACAATGAAGGGACGAACCACCCATGGCATTCATGGATACGATCAAGAATATGTTCGGAAAAGCCAAAAATGTTGCAGCCGAGGCGGCCGAGAGTGCCGGCGACGCCGTGGAGAAAGCCAAAGACATGGCCGAGCATTTGGGTGAAGGCGTAGGCGACATGGTCGAAGGCGCTATGGACAAAGCTGAAGGAGCCCTCGGCAAGGCCAAAGATGTCGCGGGCGATCTGGTCGAGAAGGCCAAGGACTCGGCCGGCGACGTGGTCGAAAAGGTCAAGGGTGGCGCCGCAGCCGCCACCGATGCCGCCAGCGACACGGCCAGTGATGTGGCGGATGCCGCCGGCGACGCAGTGGACGACGCAACCGATGTCGCGAGCGATGCCGTGGACGAGGTCAAAAGCGAAGACGAGTAGCCAGTAACCGGTTGAAATCATCAGCGGGGGGCGGCCAGTACGTCCCCCTCTGGTATTGACGGGCCGCTAACGTCAACCGCATGAGCGACGTTGCGTACACCTCGAAGGTCAGAATCGAACGGGTTCGAGGCCCGATTCGCAAGGTATGGATGCCGGCCCTAGAAAAGCCAATCACCTTCGGAGTGCACGGAGCCATCGCCGAGCATTACGGTGTCGACCCTGAGGAATACCCGCCCGACGCCACCACGATTGACTACGTTATCGCCGCCGCCGGCGGTTGACTGACGGGAACCTTCGGGGGCGCGCTGGAGGCGCGCGGCATCAACGCATCACACGGGGACCTGATCTCTGAGACGACTGGCGAGGTCGAGAAAGAGGGCAAGGTCCTGGTAATCAAACGCATCCATGTCACCTACACGCTCAAAGGCGTAGAAGGCGACCAACGCGACACCGCAGAAAGAGTCCATGGATTCCATGCCGATTTCTGTCCGGTGGCACGCTCGATTCGCGACTCCATCGAGATCACGACCGAACTGCAATTAGCCCCTTGAACCCCGGTGAGACCCTCAACGACATAGCCCGCGACGAATGGGCAGATCCAGTCGCCGCAGCCACTAAGGCTGCCAAGGCATTACTCGAACTTACCGAAACCTCCTGGGCGGAGGTTGGCGTTACCGCCGCGCAAGCCTTGCGGAAGCGGCGGTCCGACCAGGCCCTCCTCCTGGCAGTTACCGAAGCTGCCATGGATCTAAATCCGGGTCGAAGTGGGGTGGCCCTGCTAGCAATAATCGGGCGGCTTGAAGATCCGCGCTGGTCGATGGACCTGGCCTATGAGGCGGCCCGCTTCCCGAGCCTGGGAGTCTTGTCGCTGGGATCCGGAACTCTCGCTGTGTTGCAGGCGGTGACCGAAGCTGCCAGCCCGGAGTTGCGGACCAGTAGCCGGGCGTTTCGAAGGGGGCTTCTCGAGTATGCGGCGCCCGTATCGCTGGTACCGGCCGAGACCGCAGACTGTGTATTACTCCCGGTCGCCGCCCGCCACAATCAACGGCTGTGGACGACGGCAGCCTGCGCCCGTGCGGCGCGAGCCGCCCTGACCGCCGGACGGGCCATCCTGCCGGTGGCACACCCTGTTTCCGAACTGTCTCCACTGAGCCGGCAGGTGTTCCGCCCGGCAGCCCACATCATCGACCTCGTCATCCAACCTGCCGGGTAGGGCTGACCGAGCCCTTCTGAGGCGCCACTAATGTGTCGCGAGACAGCTCACCTTGAGAGGAAAACATGGGCCGGGTATCGGAACGCATTGCTTCAATTGAACCGTCGGCTACGGTTTCAATCACCGCCACAGCCAAGGCGATGAAGGCTGCCGGCATCCCGGTCATTGGCTTCGGCGCCGGAGAACCGGACTTCCCGACTCCTGATTACATCGTCGAGGCCGCCGTGGCCGCCTGCCGCGACCCGAAAAACCACAAATATACTGCTTCCTCAGGATTGCCCGAATTACGTCAGGCCCTCGCCGACAAGACCAAACGAGACTCGGGACTCGACCTCGAAGCTTCCCAGTTCCTCGTTACCGATGGCGGAAAGATGGCCGTGTTCGAGGCTTTCGCAACCCTGCTCGATCCGGGCGACGAAGTGCTCCTCCCCACGCCCTACTGGGTCACCTACCCCGAGGCGATCAGGATGGCAGGCGGGGTCCCTGTGAATGTGATGACCGACGCATCAACGGGCTTCAAAGCGACCGTCGAGATGCTCGAAAAACATCTCACTCCTGCGACAAAGATCCTGTTGTTCGTGTCTCCGTCGAATCCGACCGGGGCGGTATACACCAGAGGCGAGATCTCTGCTCTGGGTGCCTGGGCAGCCGAAAAAGGCTTGTGGGTCCTGACAGACGAGATCTACGAACACCTCGTCTATGGCGATGCCGTCTTCGCGTCAATGCCGACGCTGGTGCCCGAGATCAGGGATCGATGTGTCATCGTGAACGGCGTCGCCAAAACGTATTCGATGACCGGGTGGCGAGTCGGCTGGATGGCCGGCCCACCCGACATCATCCAGGCTGCGTCAAACATGCAGTCGCACACAACAAGCAACGTTGACAACATCGCCCAGCGGGCAGCGTTGGCGGCAGTAAGTGGCCCGCTCGACGCAGTGGCCACCATGCGAGCCGCTTTTGATCGGCGCCGCCAAACGATGGTTTCCATGCTCAACGCGATTGATGGCGTCGAGTGCATCGAGCCGGAAGGCGCCTTCTACGCCTTTCCGAATTTCGAGGGCATTCTCGGGCGTTCTATCAACGGCCATACGCCTACCACGACGCTGGATCTGGCCGCGGACATCCTGGAGTTCGCTCAGGTGGCGATCGTACCCGGCGAGGCCTTCGGGGCACCGGGCTACGCCCGGATGTCATACGCCCTCAGCGACGAGGACCTCATCGAAGGCATAGAGCGGATCGCCCAGCTCCTCGCTTGACCTGGTCGGTTTCGGCGAACGCGACCGCCACTACAATCCGCGTGCGCAAGGCGAGGTCGCAATAGTGTCGGTAGCAGGGAACAGTGCACGGGCCATGATCCTGGTCGAGCCGCGCCGGTTTACGCCTACCCGACTCCCCGTCGGGGAGATGGAAGTTGGCGGGTGGCTGGCCGTCGAGGCAACAGGGCTTTCCGGCGTCGACGTACAGGCCTGGGAAGGCACCAGCCGATTCGTGAAGTACCCACTAATCCCGGGCCACGAGGTAGTCGGCCGCATAGCCGAAGCTATGACGGACTTTGGCATTCCAGTTGGCACCCGGGTAGTCGTGGAGAGCTCCATCAGATGCGGAGCCTGCCGTCGCTGCATGAACAACGTATCGTCCTGCAACCTCCGCAGACCAGTCAACGCCTATGGACAGCTGCCATCTACCGAAAGCCCGGCCCTATGGGGTGGGTTTGCCGAGCTCATGTACCTCGACCCCGGTTCGCGTTTGCATGTCGTTTCCGATGATGTACCGGCAGTGGTGTCGGCCTTCGCCCACCCCCTTGCGGCGGGATTCACCTGGGCGGTGGAGGTTCCCGACCTTAGAGCCGGCGAGAATGTTCTCATCATGGGGCCCGGCCCGCGTGGTCTGTCTGCCCTCGTGGCTGCCAAAGCCGCCGGCGCTGGATGGGTGGGCATCACTGGACTCTCCCATGACGCCGACCGACTTCGCCTCGCCAAAGAACTTGGCGCCGACATGATCGTGTTCTCCGATGTCGACGATCCTGCCAGCGCGGTGGCCGACAGCCTTGGTTCCCGCCCCGATATCGTCATCGACGTGACCTCAAACGATACCGAAGCAATCCTGCTCGGTCTTGACCTGGTCCGGGTCGGCGGCCGCCTCGTTCTGGCATCAACCAAAGGCACCGCACCGGTCAACCAGCTGTTCTCGGATATCATCGTCGTCAAGGAACTCAGCGTTCGAGGTGCGTTCGGCGCCTCGTCAGCCGGCTACCACTGGGCCACCCGGCAGCTAGCGCAAGACAGTCGGCTCGACCACATGGTCTCTCACGAGTTTCCACTCGAAGAAGCCGACAAGGCCATCCAGGCTTCTGCCGGTCATTTTGGCCGCGAAGACCTGATCTCGGTTGCTCTGGCCGTCTCCTGATGCTCGCGAGGCGACGCCTGGTTTTGATAGCCAACCCGGCGGCATCGCAGTTCACCGGCGGCACACACCGGGAGGTTCTGGCCCGCCTTCGCGCCGAATTTGAGGTCGATGCGCAATGGCCCGAGACCGCCGAGGCCGTCATTGAGGTCGCCACAAGGGCTGCCACCGAAAATGTCGATGTCGTGGTGGCCATGGGTGGCGATGGGGTGGTCAACAAGGTCGTAAACGGGATCGCCGGAAGCGGGACCGCGCTGGGCATCATCCCGGTCGGAACAACGAACGTGTTGGCGGCAATCATGGGCATCGATCCGGATCCCATCAAAGCCACGGCCCAGATCGTCTCACACCCGATTTCAAGGCCTATCAATCTCGCCAGAATCACGCTCGACGATGGTGATCCCGTCTATGCAACGTTTGCCGCCGGAGTCGGCTTCGATGCCGAGGTGGTGCATCGGGCCGAACAGACCCCCAATAAGAAGCTGTTTATGGGTGGGTTCCACTACGCCAAGACATCGGCCAATGTACTCTGGTCACAGTTTCGCCATCGCCTTGCGACGTTGCGAGTCACGCTCGACGACGGGAGCCACGACGCCGTGGTTACTATGATCGAAGTCCATTGGCCGTATACCTACTTCGGTCGGGTACCCCTCAGTCTCGCCAAGGAGGCACCCACCCATGGCTTTCACGTGGCCGGCCTTGATCAACTGCCGATTCGTCGAGTGCCATCGATCGCCTGGGCGGCGCTACGCGGATCCTCGTGGGATGGAGTGCGGGGAGGATTTCAGGCTCTCAACAAAGATTCGGTTCTTGTTGAAGCCGACCCTCCCGCCTACGTCCAGGCTGATGGGGACGTACTTGGGCTGGCCAGCCGAATCGAAATCGAATCCGTCCCTGACGGCGTACTCATCCTCGCCTAGCGGAGTTTTGGAGAAACCCGTCGCTCGGTGGCCAAACGCGAGACGCCGCCAGGCGTCAAGGGACCAGCCTCGCTGATGACCGCCGTGAACCACGACAGTGGAACGAGTTCCATATCCATTGCTTCGGCCCGACCGGCGGCTGTGGCAAAAAGTTCCTCGGCAAGGATCTTGTCGGTCGCCGCGATCACGTAGCGAGGGACATCCGCATCCAGCCCTGCCGCGGTGATGCGAGACGTGCCTTCTTTGTTGATCATCCGACCTGGTCCGATCGCGTCGGCGCCAACCAGAATCAAATCAACCCCGGCAACATAGGCCGCCGCCTGGCCCACGGACAACATCTCGATCGAGTATCCGGCTGAGGCCAGCTCGGCGGCCATCTGGCGTCCTTCGCCGGAACCTTCTTCGACCGTGCACGTCACAGAAAACGAGGTTGAACGTCTCGCCAGGTCCAGAACGGCTCTGACCGACGAAGAAGAAGAATGCACCAGGACACTATCGCCGTCACTGATGAGGGCCGATCCCTGCTCGGCAAGCCGCAGCGGAACCTGGCCGAGTCGCTCAACCTCGGCGTCAAGCGTTTTGAGAAGCAGCTGAAGATCGGGAGCGTCGTAGACGAGGTTGCGCAGGTTCGCAATGGCCGCCGCCGTCGGTTGAGCCCTGAAGACCACATCGATGCCTTCTCGGACCGGAAGGCACGGGTCGTCGATGTGGGCGCTCCCGGCAGCTTCCCCGAGAGATCGCAGTGCTGAGGCAGTTTGCATCGCCACACTGGTCGAGCCAGACACCTGGTCGACGGCTATACCGGTCAGGCGGCGCCACACCGGCCACGACATCCAGATCGTCAACAAGTCCTCCTCAACATGTGGCGTCCGGTGTCCTTTTCGACGCCCCATAAACAAAGGCTCCGGTAAGGGGGGTAACCGGAGCCCTTGTTGCGGGACGTAGGAGGTTTTCAGCAGAATCGATGCCAGGGAAAGTCTCGAGACGCGACCTCCTACCCGCAGAACTCTGCCCAAAGTATGCACCTCGAACAATACTTACGTGATAGTACTGACGTACCTGATTGCCGGTATCTGGGAGGAATCTTCCAGAACCTGTAGGAATGATCAACCAGGATCCCCCAATCCCACCACTTTGATCGTCGGGAAAGCGACCTCGATTCCTTCGGCACCAAAGCGGGTGACGATTCGCTCAAGCGCGATACGCTTCACCTGCCAACGGGCGTCAGCCCTGGTTACGAGGACGGCACGCACGACGATTGACGAGTCCGCCAACTCGTTGACTCCTTGCACTTCTCCTGGTTCGGTAAACAAGTCCGAATATTCAGCTTCGATGGCCCGAACCTCATCCTCAAGTACAGCTTTAACCTTGGCGAGGTCCGAGCCATAGGCGACGCCGACATCAACCACGGCTTTCGAAAACTCCTTTGTGAAGTTAGACGCCACATTGATCTGTCCATTGGGCACAAAATGCACGGCGCCATTCACATCTCGGAGAACCGTTACTCGCAGGCGAATATCCGTGACGGCTCCCGTTACCCCGGCCACCGCAACGGTATCACCAATATCGAATTGACCTTCGGCGAGGATCATAAACCCGGCAATGACATCCTTCACGGCGTCTTGAGCACCAAATCCAACCGCCAACCCGACCGCTGACCCAACGGCCAGAAGGGGGGTTATCGGGACGTACCAGACACTGAGCAACATGAGCACCGCAATCACGCCAAGCGCTATGAACGAGACTCGGCGACCGGCGGCCCACAGTGTCGTCACACGCTGCTGTCGCTCAGGATCATCGGGGGTTGGCCTTTCGGCCGTCCGACGAGCGAGTCGAGCCACCAGCCACCCAGACACCAGAACCGCTCCGAGCACGCCCAGGGTCTGGGCTACTTGGGGGCTGAAGTTCGACCACAGATCACTCATGTCGAACGATCCTAGGCAGATTGTTGGGCACGCTCGGCCTCGACGGAGATTTGAGCGAGTACGGCTCCCAGCTCGGCTCGTTCTCGCACCGCAGCACGCAGTGGTTGCCCAAGCACGCGCTCAAGCTGCGAATCCAGATCAGTGACCATCTGCTGGCGGAACTCGACGATTCGAGCTCTGCCGAGCGTCCGCCCGGAGGCATCGAGCAGCCGACTCAAACCGAGACCAACCACCAACCCG
>JAENVV010000001.1 GCA_016650365.1 Acidimicrobiia bacterium | reverse complement strand
TGCCGTGGATCGTCAACGATTTCGTCTCAGACGTCCTCGGGTTCGTCGGTTTGTACATCTTGCTCGGTCTCGGTCTGAACATCGTCGTCGGGTTCGCCGGTCTGCTGGACCTGGGGTATGTCGCCTTTTACGCGGTGGGAGCCTATTCGGTGGCCATCCTCACCGCTCGCAGTTCCTACCTCGTGGGAGGGTCGGTCACGGGTCCGGCCGTCGCCGGGTACACCAACTTCTGGGTGGCGGTGCCGATCACGATCATCATCGCGGTCATAATCGGTGTTGCCATTGGCGCCCCGGTCCTACGTCTACGAGGCGACTATCTGGCCATTGTTACCCTCGGTTTCGGCGAGATCATTCGGACCTTGGTGCTTTCCGATTGGCTGAAAGCCAAGTTTGGTGGCCCGCAAGGCCTGACCGAAGTAGCGGCGGTTCCCTTCTTCGGGCTCAACACCAGAGACCCGCAGATCCTCTATTACCTCATCTACGCCTTCGCTGGTTTCGCGCTTTTTATTTCATACCGGCTCAAGACCTCACGCGTCGGCCGGGCCTGGGCGGCCATGCGAGAGGACGAAGACATCGCCGAAGGCATGGGCGTGAGCGTTATCAAATACAAGCTGCTCGCATTCGCAACAGGCGCGGCGGTGGGGTCTTTGGGAGGTGCGTTCTTCGCCGCCAAGCTGTCCGTTGCCAACCCCGGTTCGTTCACGTTGCTGGTTTCGATCAACGTACTCGCGGTCGTCGTACTGGGGGGCATCGGTTCCATCCCGGGCGTCGTCGTTGGGTCTCTTGTCCTGGTTGGACTTCCCGAACTGCTTCGCGAATTCGGCGAGTTCAGATTGCATATCTACGGTGCCATCTTGATCGCCATCATGATTCTCAAGCCTGAGGGCCTGATTCCCGACAAGCGTCGAGCCCTCGAACTCCACCAACCCGATCACCAACCCGAGAAGTCCGTACTTAGCGCCGAGGCAACGGAAGGTATCCAATGAGCCACCTCCTGGACGTGAAGGGATTGTCGATTCGCTTCGGTGGCGTTCAAGCCGTCAACAAGGTCGACTTTCATGCCGACCCCGGCGAAATCGTCGGCGTCATCGGACCGAACGGGGCTGGAAAGACCACCCTCTTCAACATCATCACCGGCTTCTACAGTCCCGACGAGGGCACCATGATCTTCGACGGGCACAACATCTCAGGACTCAAGCCCAACGCCCTCACCCGCCTCGGCATGGCACGGACGTTTCAATCGGTGAGGCTCTTCAACGCGATGACCGTCCTCGAAAACGCCATGGTCGGCCAGCACACCCGGACCAAAGCCGGGGTGTGGGGGGCGCTCACACGTTCGTCGAAAACAAAAGCAGAAGAAGATCGAATCCAGGAAAGAGCCCGCGAAGTGCTGGCGTTCTTTGGGGATCGGTTGTCGGGACGCGAGGATGCGCTTGCTTCCGACCTCGCCTACGCCGACAGGCGTCGACTTGAAATTGCCCGTGCCATGGCCACCGACGCCAAGCTTCTGTTACTAGACGAGCCGGCGGCCGGAATGAACCCGGCTGAGAAAGATGGATTGATTAGTCAGATCGGCCGTCTCCGATCTGAGCTCGGTTATTCGATCATCCTCATCGAACACGACATGCCGGTCATCAAGAGTGTCTCCGACCGGGTCGTCGCTCTCGATCACGGCGAGAAAATCACCGAAGGGACCTACGACGAGGTGTCGACCAACAAGCAAGTCATCGAGGCCTACCTCGGCAAGGCCGCTGGGGAGTCGCACCTATGACCGCCATCCTGTCAGTCAACGACGTCGACGCCGGATATGGACCAAGCGAGGTCCTCCAAAAAGTCAATATCCATGTGGACGAGGGCGAGATCGTTTGCTTGCTCGGTTCTAACGCCGCCGGCAAGAGCACCACGCTGCGGACCATCCTCGGGATGGTCCGGGCCAGGGCCGGAACCATCTCGTTACGCGGCGAACAGATCCAGACCCTTTCGACCCAGCAGATCGTGTCGAAAGGCATCACGATGGTGCCCGAGAATCGCCGGCTGTTCGCCAAAATGACCGTACGCGAGAACCTTGAGATCGGCGCCAACATGCGCAGAGACAAGGCTGAGATCCTGACCGATATCGACCGGGTATTCCTGCTCTTTCCCCGCCTCAAGGAGCGGGTTGCGCAAAAAGCCGGGTCTATGTCGGGGGGCGAACAACAGATGTTGGCCATCGGACGGGCGTTGATGGCCAAACCATCAGTCCTCCTCATGGACGAACCGTCGATGGGTCTCGCCCCGATCCTGGTTCAGCAGGTTTTCGAGACCATCCAGCAAATCAACGCAGACGGCGTCACCGTGTTGGTGGTCGAGCAGAACGCCAACGTGGCGCTCGCCATTGCGGATCGTGGCTACGTCATCCAGACCGGTCGGATTGTGATGTCCGACACGGCAAAAGCGATGCTCGCCAACCCGAAGCTGCGTGACGCATATCTCGGCGAGTTGGAAGGCTGACCCGACCGATCGGTGTGACCAGCGTTTTGGCGAACGTCCTACGATCTGACTCAGAACAGTCGATGCCTGACACGCATGACTCCCCCGACAAGCAGCACAGCTGACAGCACGGCGAATACCGGGATATCCAGGGCAGGCGTACCTCCAAGGTCGGTCCCTACCGCGTGCGAGACCAAATGGGCAGCCGACCCGGTACCAACCCCGAGTAGCCCGGCGGCCAGGGAATCGGAGTAACGCATAGCCAGAAGGAGCACTGCACCCAGGCCAATCTGGAACGCGCCAATGTCCTGGATGAAGTGCTGGTTGTACGGTTCAAAGCGAGCCAGCTGATCGAAAAACGACTCCGGCAGGATCATCGCCCAAAGACCGAAGGTGCCAAGCACGACCCCACCGAAACCGGCAATCCTCGCAGGAACCTTGCTCATCGAACTGACCCCTTCTACAGATGTCGTTAGCGTATCTGGTTTGGATGCCGCACTCAAAGGTTTTCGCCCGGACACACGCACCTACCCGACGAGTTGGCATCCAGGTCCGATATTTCGAATCGTACTCGCACTCGATCGTGAGGGTCCTCGCGTCGGCGTGCCGGAGTCCGATAGAGTAAAGTGCACACTGCTGGTGAACAGCGCGGGAGAGATCACTTTCGAGGTGATCGCCGAAGGAGCAACCGCCCCGGAACCTCTCAGGCAACCGGACCGCGTTGGGAAGCACTACTGGAGAGCAGGACCGGGTCTTCGGATCAGGGTCCTCGCCGAAGGAGTAAGCGTGGGCGAGGCAACTCGGCACGTGAATCTCTCAGGCACCGATGACAGGCGGGGCGAGTGTTGTACGTACGCACACGCAAAGGTCATCATGTCTGAACCAACCCAGCCCGAACCAATCCGGATCCCCCTCCACTCCCTGCATGACGAGGCCGGTGCCCGCTTCGGGACATTCGCCGGCTATGACATGCCAATGCGATATGAAGATGGAGCAGTAGCCGAGCACGAATGGTGCCGCACTTCAGCCGCCCTCTTCATGTTTCCCATATGGGTGTCATAGAGATCCGTGGCGACTTACGAGCTTCCGCACTCGAATCGTTGGTACCCGCCGCCCTCTCCGAGCTGGCTGTTGATCGGGCCCGCTACACGTTTTTCACCAACGAGGCGGGCGGGGTGCTTGACGACCTCATGGTCACGAACCGGGGCGATTACCTTCAACTGGTCGTCAACGCCGGCACCAAACACGACGACCTGGCGCACCTGCGTGCCCGCATCAGCGACCTCTGTGACGTCTCCTCCCTGCTCGACACCGCCATCCTGGCAATCCAGGGGCCGCTGGCAGCCGACATTATGCTCCTCCACTCCCCCCAACTCGCCAATCTCTCGTTCGGTTTCGGGGCTTCGGTCGATGTCGGTGGAGCGAAGGTTTGGGCATCCCGATCGGGCTACACGGGAGAAGACGGGTTCGAACTCATCGCCGACGCGGCCGACGCCGATCAGATCGCCAACACCCTCCTGAGCGATTCCCGGGTCCGATTGGCGGGACTGGCCGCCCGCGACTCGCTGCGCCTCGAAGCAGGACTATGCCTGTACGGTCACGAGCTGACACCCGACATCACGCCCATCGAGGCCGGTCTCTTGTGGGCGATTCAGAAG
Organism: Acidimicrobiia bacterium; assembly: GCA_016650365.1. Lineage (NCBI taxonomy): Bacteria > Bacillati > Actinomycetota > Acidimicrobiia > Acidimicrobiia bacterium. The sequence continues at coordinate 7,823 of JAENVV010000001.1, read as the reverse complement.
CGTCGCCGGGTTGACGGCGGCTTTCCCGGTGACGAGATCATTCAGGAACAAATCGCCGGCAGCCCCCTCCGGGTCCGGGTGGGCTTGGTCTCAGAAAAACGTCCAGTGCGGGAGCAATCCTCGCTTCTCGGCGAGTCCGGTGACGAAATCGGTTTCGTAAGCTCCGGCGGCTTCGGCCCCAGCTACGACGGACCCATTGCGATGGGCTACGTACCCACCCGGTTTCAAGATCCCGGCCAGGTTGTGATTGCCCTTCAGCGAGGCAAGGAGATCCCCATGACCGTGACAGAACTCCCATTCGTCCCCCATAACTACTACCGAGGTTGATCATGGAATTCGTAGACCGACATATCGGACCCCGCCACGCAGATGTTGATGAGATGCTCATTGCGGTCGGCGTCAGCACCCTCGGCGAACTAATTGACAAAACCGTCCCGGCCTCGATCCGCGACGAACAAATGGACGCTCCCGAACCTTTGTCCGAGGTCGAAGTCCTCAAGAAACTGCGAGACATCGCAGCCAAGAACGAAGTGATGTCATCACTCATTGGCCAGGGGTATTACTCGACGGTTACCCCGGCGGTAATCCGGCGCCGCCTCATCGAAAGCCCTGCCTGGTACACCGCCTACACCCCCTACCAGCCAGAAATCTCTCAGGGACGCCTAGAGGCGCTTTTGAACTTCCAGACCATGGTTGCTGACTTGACCGGGATGGATATTGCCAATGCTTCGCTCCTCGACGAAGCCACCGCCGCCGCCGAAGCCATGACCTTGATCCACCGATCCACCAAGGGCAGCAATGGTGACCGATTCCTCGTCGACCGGGCTTGTTTTCCCCAGACAATTGCGGTTCTCGAGACGCGGGCCGACCCGCTAGGACTTGAAATCGTCATCGGCGATCCCGCTGATATCGACGACAGCTTCTTCGGCATGATCGTCCAATACCCGGGTGAGCGGGGCTCGATACCCGACCTCAAGGCGACAATCGACAACGCCCACGGTTCAGGAGTAGCCGTGGCGGTGGCTGCGGACATCCTGGCACTGACCCTCATCGAGGCACCAGGAACCTACGGAGCAGACGTGGTGGTGGGATCCACCCAGCGATTCGGAGTCCCGCTCGGCTTTGGTGGCCCCCACGCCGGTTACATGGCCATCACCGACGATCTAAAGCGCTCGATGCCGGGTCGACTTGCCGGCGTGTCGGTGGACACCGAAGGTCGCCCCGCCCTGCGGTTGGCACTCCAGACCCGCGAGCAGCACATCCGGCGGGAGCGAGCCACCTCCAACATCTGCACTGCTCAAGCGCTACTGGCCATCGTGTCGTCGATGTACGCCGTCTACCACGGCCCGGATGGCCTGACCGACATCGCCACCGGGGTACACACCAAAGCTGCCCGGATCGCCGCCAGCCTCACAGGGTCTGCTCATGTCGTGAAAAACTCATCGTTCTTCGATACGCTTGAAGTCACGATCGATGGCGGGGCATCCAACTTCATGGAGCGAGCCACCGCCCAGCGGATCAACGTCCGTTACCTTGATTCTCAGACCATCGGAATGAGCTTTGATGAGGTGACGTCTGAGAAGACCCTCGAGACGCTCTGTGAGCTATTCGGCGTCGAGTTGGTCGCCGATGCCCCGTCTGGCATTCCCGAGTCGGTGGCCCGGACCACCGAATTTTTGACCCACCCGGTATTCAATGTTCACCATTCTGAAACGCAGCTGCTGCGCTACATGCACATGTTGGCCAGCAAGGATCTGGCGCTGGACCGGGCCATGATTCCACTCGGGTCGTGCACCATGAAACTCAATGCCACCGCCGCGCTGGAACCGATCAGCTGGCCGGAATTTGCCTATATCCACCCGTTCGCGCCGTCCGATCAGACGGTCGGATACCAGGAGATCATCGCCGATCTCGAACGGTGGTTGAGTTCGATCACCGGGTATTCAGCGTTCAGTCTCCAGCCAAACGCCGGATCGCAAGGCGAATTTGCTGGTTTGTTGGCCATTGCGGCATACCACCGAAGCCGGGGAGACGATCACCGAAATGTCTGCTTGATTCCGGCATCGGCCCATGGCACGAACCCGGCATCGGCAGTCATGGCCGGCATGGAAGTGGTCGTGGTCGCAACCACCGCTATGGGCGAGATCGACTTGGGTGACCTGCGGGCCAAAGCCGAACAGCACTCAGCGTCGTTGGCAGCCATCATGATTACCTACCCGTCCACCAACGGAGTGTTTGAAGAAACCGTCGGGGAGGTCTGCCAGATCGTCCATGACCATGGAGGCCAGGTCTACGTCGACGGAGCCAACCTGAACGCCCTGGTCGGATTGGCCAAACCGGGACATTTCGGAGGTGACGTCTCGCACTTGAATCTCCACAAGACTTTCTCGATCCCCCACGGCGGGGGCGGACCCGGCATCGGTCCGATCGGTGTCGGAGCCCACCTTGCCCCATTCCTGCCGGGACATCCCGAATTGGACCTCGGTACCAAGCAGGGCCCGGTCTCGGGGGCCCCCTACGGCTCGGCCGGTGTGCTTCCCGTTCCCTGGGTCTATATCCACATGCTCGGCGAAGCCGGCCTGCGACGCTCGACGGAAGTCGCCATCCTGAATGCCAATTACATCGCCAAACGGTTGTCGGATGCCTACCCGGTCCTCTACACGGGAACCAACGGGTTTGTTGCTCACGAATGCATCATCGATATCCGGCCCATCACCCACGACTCGGGAGTAACCGTCGACGACATCGCCAAACGACTCATCGACTACGGCTTCCACGCTCCCACCATGAGCTTCCCGGTTGCCGGCACACTTATGATCGAGCCAACCGAGTCGGAATCCAAGCAAGAGTTGGATCGGTTTATCGACGCCATGTTGCAGATCCGCGAGGAGATCGCCGAGGTCGAGTCAGGCACGGTCTCGGTTGAAGAATCCGTCCTGCGCCACGCTCCTCACCCTGCCCGCGACATGATGACCGAAGACTGGGACCGGGCCTATCCCCGCATGCAGGGTGCCTACCCGGGATCGGCGCACACCGGTCGGAAGTACTGGCCACCCGTGTCACGGATCGACGGGGGTTACGGGGACCGTCACCTAGTGTGCTCCTGCGTCCCGATCGAGGACTATGCCTAAGACTTCGTGGAAGGACCTAGGAGCTCAGAATAACTCCAAGGGTGTTTTCCAACAACGCGACCGTCCGGTCGATGTTGTGCAGTTTGTCGAGGCCAAATATCCCCATGCGAAACGTCGAGAAGTCGGCTGGTTCGTCGCACGCCAGCGGTACACCGGCGGCGATCTGTATGCCGGCGCCGGCAAACTTCGATCCGTTCTTGATCGACGGGTCATCGGTGTAGGCGACCACCACCCCTGGAGCTTCAAACCCGGGAGCGGCCAGGCTTTTGAACCCGAACTGGCCAAGGAGAGCCCTCACCCGGTCACCGAGTTCTTGTTGTTCGGCTTTCAGATTCTCAAACCCGTACATCTCAGCCTCGGACATGACATTCCGAAAGACAATCAGGGCGTCGGTCGGCATGGTGGCGTGATAGGCATGGCCCCCACCCTCATAGGCTTCCATGATCTCGGTCCACTTCTTGAGGTCGCACGCGAAGCTCGAGCTAGCGGTGTTTTCCATCCTGGCGCGGGCTCGCTCGTTCATCATGACCAGGCCGGCACAAGGCGAAGCACTCCAGCCTTTTTGGGGAGCGCTACACAGGACATCAACTCCAAGCGCTGCCATGTCGACCCACATCGTGCCCGACGCAATGCAATCCAGCACAAAGAGGCCACCGACGGCGTGCGTCGCGTCGGCAACTCTCCGAATGTAATCGTTAGGCAGGATAATTCCGGCGGAGGTTTCGACATGGGGAGCAAACACAACGGCGGGCCGTTCGGAGGCGATGGTCGCTTCAACCTCATCAATTGGAGCGGGCGCAAAAAACGCCTGCCGTCCCTCCTCGATAGCCCGGGCTTTGAGAACCGTATGTGACGCAGGAATCCCACCGGCGTCGAAGATCTGAGTCCATCGATAGCTGAACCAGCCGTTTCGAAGGACCAGGCAATGCTCTCCGTTGGCAAACTGGCGGGCGACGGCTTCCATACCAAACGTTCCGCTTCCTGGTACCACAGCCACGGTGGTCGCTTTATAGACCGTCTTGAGCGTGGCCGAAATATCCCGCATGGCAAGCTGAAACAACTGCGACATGTGGTTCACAGCTCGATCGGTGTAAACCACTGAATATTCGAGTAGGCCGTCCGGGTCGACATCGGGTAGCAATCCGGGCATGAGCATCCTCCAAAACAGTCAACGTGTCTCCCGTTGGAAGACCCGTTTTGAGATTACCTCAATTAGGCCGATCCACTCGACTCGCCCGGCGGACCTCCCCGAGTGCGGTGGCCGGCGTACGTCGGATCAGCTGCCCTCAGCGCGGGCCCTAGCCCATGCCAAAGCTTCTACCTCGTCGGAAAACACTTCGACCGGCCGGCCGGGAGACTGGTACTTCTTGAACAGGCCAGCCAATGCAATGGAAATATCGGAGCTCACGAGCAGGGCCGTCGCCACCTCTACCCCACCCAGATCATCACTGAACATTCCCCGGGCATCCCGACCGGCGAACTCCATCTCGCGCATATCAACCAACACTGCGACTGGAGCACTACCAGCCAGCTCGACCGTGACCCTCTGAACCTCACGGGCATCTTCAGGACTCAGCACCGCCTGGGAATCGATGACGTGAACAATCACGCGGCCGTCCAGATGCATCTGTCCTATGGGCGTTCTGGAGGCCATATCCGAACCCTAGTTGGAAAAATCGTGGTCAGGAAGGCAATTGGGAAACCGGGACAACTCGGACCAGGCGCCGTTGGAAGCCCCCCTTCAGTCGGATAGTGACCGTGGGTCAATCGACCGGAATCCACAGGGGTGAACTGATCGCGTTCGCCACAACACACCGATCTAGCGGTCACCTGAGAGCGGTGGAACGTCGGGACCACTGCATTTTTACCGCACCCCCAATCATCCTGATTTCGCATGCCTGGCGCGGTATCCTTGGTTCGGCCAACTTCCTAAACATTCCAATCGACCAAAACAACCAGACACCATCTGAGTGAGGGGAAGCGGAAATGCGAGAAGGACCAGAGGACGAGCGACGAAAGACCCGCCGCAGAACCGAAGAACGCCGGCGCGCCGAACGCCGAACCAAAACCGAAGCTCCTGCCGAAGGCGTCGAACGGCGCATGGGTGAGCGCCGCAAGGGAGACCGCCGACAAAGCGACCGGCGCCAGCCCTAACCCGATCTACACATAGGAATCCATTGGCCGCTCCACCGGTCGTGACCCGGATTCGGATCAGGATTCCGGCCGCACGAACCACCCGTCTGGACTTTCGACAAATCCCATCCGCCTCAAATAGGCGATGTGGCCTTGCGACGGCGCAGCAACTTTGAAAGTGGCCTTCGGTAGCGGGCCGTCCGGGGAATACAGGTAGCGGCCAATCTTCGAATCTCGAAACCGGGGAATGGCATAGTCAAGATTCACTTGCCATTCGTCTGGCCCACTCTCATGGCCGATCCACAGCCCGGCAGGCACGAGATCGCGCAACACGAAGATCGCCCGGCAGTCACTCTCCGGCATGGAAAAGGACGGGAAGTAGTTGGCGATGTCGCTCCCGTGGAATTCAAGAAACCGCTTGAGGTACGCACTATCGGGGCCCGTAGAAAGAAACGAGAAATAGTCCGTCACCTGACTCATGCGATACAACGACCAGGCGTTGATAGCCATGATGCTCACATTCACAACAATGAGAGGCACCGCCCCGATCAGTGTGGCGTACGTCGTGAAAACCAGCGCTCCAGCGAGGCTGACCATGCGAAGACGACGTAGAGAGGTCATGAGCAGGGCGGTAACCACCAGCGCCGAAGCGAGGTAGCCAATGAGCTCATACACGAGGCCTCGACTCATGCAATCTCCTTGATGGTGATGCCGGCCGCATCGGCAGCTTTGCGGTACCAGGTTGCTAGCGAGTCAACCGATTCGTGGGCGTTCAAGCCACTCGGATTCGGCAAAACCCACAATTCGGCATGACCTATCAGCTCGGATTGACGGCCCATGACGGCCTTCGGTCGCCTGAAACCGGTCCGATACGCGGTGATACCTGCGATCGCGACAACCGCCGGGCGCCACATCTCGATGTTGGCTATCAATCGCTCGGCACCTTGTCTCAGTTCCTCATTCGACAGTTCCGAAGCTTTGGCAGTCGCCCGCGGCGCAACGTTCGATATCCCCAGGCCCCGCTGGGTGAAGCGATGTCGGTCATCGTCGGTCATGCCCGCCGACGGGTCGGTCGGCCAATCGACAATCCCCGCTTTCAAAAGTGCCGGATAAAACCGATTCCCCGGGTATGCGAAGTGCGTCTGGGTCGCCGCCGTCCACAAACCCGGGTTGATACCGACGAACAAGAGCTTCACCGGTGGTATTACCAGATCGGGAACGGTGGCATCTCGAAACGCTTCAAGTTCTTGCCGTGTGTATCCCACAACCGAGCATGTTAGGTCAGCGATAACTCCGGCATTCAGTCTCTTTATAGGTGCCAGTTGGCCGCTCACTAGTTCACCAAGGGGACAACGAATCGACCAAGCTTTTGTACGGGCCATGACGGCCGGGATCTTGTCAGGTGGTGAAAGGCCCGCAATTCGAGGCGAGATTCGACGATTCGGACAAATTCGGCCGATTCCGGAAACCACTCCGGCGCCGGAAGCCACCGAATGCCGGCAAGATCAGGAGGTCTTCACGTCCGAAGAGGCCGCTCCAATTTCGCCTCGCCGTATGCGCCAGACGAACTGGTGATCAAGGCGCCTAGGAAAGATGGCCCCGCAGGTCCACGGAGATGACCTCGCCGGTCGAAAGCAACAGCTGATCGACGAGGTTGATCACGGGACAAACGTGGTTCGGTATCACTCTCAACTGGTCGCCGACCATTGGGGGTCGATCCCCACCGGTCGACACGACTGCGTGGTTGTCGTACAGCCTCTCGATGACTGCTACAGGTATCTCCGGGAGGTGGCCGTAGCCTTCAACCCACGCCGGGCGATCCTTTGAGAGGATCTTGGCCCCGCAATCGAGCACGAACCGATCCGAAGAAGGCGTACTGATGACGGTGGCCATCACGGTCACCGCGACATCTTCAAGGTTCATGGAGCGGTTGCTCACTTGCTGCCAGTCGCCAAAGATGTAGGTCCCCGGTCGCACCTCCGTGATCGGAGCACTCATACCGTAAGGCATCGTTGGTGTCGAGCCGGCGCTCACGAAGGGGACCCGCATGCCGGCTATTTCGATAACGCTCTTAGCTTCAGCGAGCACCCGGAGCTCATCGGCACCGGCCCCGGCAGCCGCCCCTGGCGGGTAACCATGTCCCCCGTGGGTGAACACTCCTCCGAAAAGATCTCCACATGCCACCGCCACGGCTACGGCTTCCGTTGGAGCTACCCCCGACCGGCGAAGCCCACTATCGAGTTCGACGATGAGCCGGGGACCTCCATCGGGATATCGAATGGCCAGCAACCCGGCGACGGATAGGTTGTCGACGGCCAAAGCCAGGTCACAACCAGCCTCCAGCAGTCGATCAATCCGGGCCAACTTCGGCGGTGACGGATAGAACGGAACTGCTACAAACAGATCGCCGCCGACACGAGCATTCGACAAGCCAACCGCTTCCGATAGCGTGGCACACGTCAGCCCAACGGCTCCCGCTTCGAGTTGCAACCGTGCCAGTACGGTCGACTTATGGGTCTTGATATGCGGCCGCAACCCAACCCCGGCATCGGTTGCAGC